>CAISZB010000253.1 GCA_903889845.1 uncultured Verrucomicrobium sp.
AACCGCGGCCACACCTTCCTGGGCGATCCGAAGGACCCGGACAAGATCTACCCCGACTACATCACGATCTGCGAGGGCTTCGGGATGAAGGCGGAGCGGGTCATCCGCCCGGAGGAACTGCGGCCCGCGCTCCAGCGCCTCATCGACTCGAAGGAGAGCTACCTCCTCGACGTCATGGTCCCCTACACCGAGCACGTCCTCCCCATGATCCCCGCCGGCGGCACCGCCCGGGACATCATCATCGAGCCGATGGAAGGGGAGAAGGGGAAGCTGGAAGGCGATATCCCCGGCTAGGCCTGTCCTCTGCCGTAGGCGGGACCCCCTCCTACGGCAGCTTCAGGTCCGCGACATCGACCGGGATCAGCCGCCTCTCGGCGGGACTGAACACATCCCGTGTCCCATGTGATCGGGGAATCGAGCGGCATGAACCCGATCCGCCCATAGTAGAACGTCGCGGCGAAGGCCCACGCCGCAACCAGCGCCAGGCAGAGCAACGGCAACAGGCGCAGCCAGCCCCCCGGTTTTTCACCGATCGCCCGCGAACCGGGACCGCCCTCCGGGAAAAGCCACGTCACGGCTGCGGCTCCGGTCGCGAGGGCGACGGAGAGGACGGCGCCCCCAGCAGTTGGACATCGACCGGGATCAAGCGCCACGAGGCGATCTTCACCTCCGGCCCGGTCGCCTGATCGGCCCAGGCCTGAAGGAAGGGGAACTGTTCGAGCCAATCGCCCCACGTCGTCTGGACGACCATCCAGCGGACACCCGAGGCCTTCAATCGCTCAATCGCCCAGGCATCGAAGGCCGGGCGGCGGGGATCGTCCGGCTTCGGGAACGTCAGCCCCGGATGGAGCCACGCCACCGGGAACGGATTGACCTGCCCGCACAGGGCGTAGGGCAGCGTGTTCTGGCCCGCGATGAAGAAAGGCTCCCCCTTCTCCCGCAGGAAGTCGACGACCTGCCAGAAGTCCTCCGCCGAATAATCGCCCCGGGAATTGATCCAGATCATCGGCCGCAGCTCCCGCCCCGCCGGAGGAAAGTCGGAGACCTTCGCCGTCCGCGGCAGGTCGAAGTCGTTCACATCCCGCAACACCATCTTCCACGCCGTCCCCCACTCGACCACCGCCGTCAGCGCCATCATCGCGGCGAGGCCTACCCCATAGACCGTCCGCGCCGGGCCGCCGGGCCCCGCCGCCAGGACGAAGGCCGTCAAGCCCGTCCCCAGGGCGATCACCCCGAAGGCGAGGTAGTTCAGGGATTGCTGGTCGGCCGAAAGGAACGTCAACTCATCGACCCACGGCGCCGCCAGCGTGATCCAGATCAGCACCCGGATCAGACGCTTCTTCCCCTCCAGCCGCCCCAGTCCCCGGCCCAGGACCAGGGCCGCCCCGGCCAGCACCGCCGCCGGAATCGCCACCTTCAACCCACCCAGCCGCCCCCACCGCCACAGCCATTACAGCTTCCAGTCCTCCCACCGGACCGCCGCCCACCGCTCATGCCCGATTCCCGAGGGAAGACCGAAGAACGATTCCCACATCCGCCCGAAAGTAATCCCCTCCAGCCAGCCGATCGCCGCGAGCGCCGCCCCCGTCACCAAGGCCGAAGCGGCGAGCACACCCAGGATCTCCCACCGTTCCCGCTTCCGGCTTCCGAAAACCCAGACCCCCGGCAACAACGCCAAAGCGTAGAGTCCCGGGGAAACCTTCGAGAGGATCGTGGCCACGGCCAGCGGCGCCACGCACGCCAGCCAGCACGCGCGCCGGAAGCGTTCCTCCTCCACCACCCCCAACGTCATCGCCGCCAGGGCGAAGAACGCGAAGAAGTAGGAGTACTGGTCGTAGTAGGGAACCCCGATCGGCGTGTTGAAGTGCCACCCTTCCATCGCCCCCGCGAAAAGAGCCACGAGCCGGGGCGCGCCCATCCGGCTCAGGAAGAGGGTGACGCCCAACGCGAAGACCGCGTTGCACAACCCCGCATGGGCCAGATAGCCCCACCAGTTGACGCCGCAAATTTTAAAAAAGACCGCCTGGATCAGCGCCGGGACGACGTCCCCCGGCGTATTGAAGTCCCGGCACGGCACCTGCCCGTGCAGGATCCGCCACCCAGCGTCCCACGTGATCGGCATGTCGAGCGACATGAACCCGATCCGCCCCAGCCAAAACGTCGCCCCGAACGCCCACGCCCCCACCAGCGCCAGGCACAACAACGGCAACGGGCGCAGCCAGCCCCCCGGTTTTTCCCTGATCGCCCCCGAACCGGGAGCGCACTCCGGGAAAAACCACGTCGCCATGAAAGGGAGAGGAAACTAGATCGCCTGCTCGCCCGTCTCTTCGGTGCGGATGCGGATCGCCTGCTCCACGGGGAGAACGAAGACCTTGCCGTCGCCGATCTTCCCCGTCTTCGCCGAGCCGATGATCGCCTTCACCACCGCGTCGACCTTCGAATCGGGCGTGACCACCTCGACCTTCACCTTGGGAAGGAAGTCGACCGTGTACTCGCTGCCTCGGTAAATTTCCGTATGCCCCTTCTGGCGGCCGAAGCCCTTGACCTCGGAAACCGTCAGGCCTTCCACCCCGACCTCGGAGAGAGCCGCCTTCACTTCTTCCAACTTGAACGGCTTGATGATCGCTTCGATTTTCTTCATGGAGAGTATTCTTGTTTTTGGGTTTCATCCATTGAATCAAATCCCCGCCCGTGCGGGAAGGAGGCAATCGCGCCGGGGAGAAGAAAAAAACACCGCATCCACCAAGAAAGAGTGGACAGCCCGGGCGATTCCCGCTTTATTTTCCCTCCCTTGCACTCGTGGCGAAATTGGTAGACGCGCACGCTTGAGGTGCGTGTGGGGTAACCCATGGGAGTTCGAGTCTCCCCGAGTGCACCATCCCC
>CAISZB010000254.1 GCA_903889845.1 uncultured Verrucomicrobium sp.
CTCCGGGCGAAGACGGGCAGTGTCTCGAAGATCACGGTCAGCCGGACCTTCTTCTACCCGACCCGGTACGATCCGCCGACGGCGCTCTCGATCTCGATTCCGAGCGGCGGCGGCACGACGGTGATTCCGCCTCCCGCCGTCATTCCCTACGTCCCGACCGAGTTCGACCACCGCGAGATCGGCGTCGAATTGGCGGTGACACCGACGGTCGGCGGCGACAACCGGACGGTCGATCTCAGCTTCGATCTGATCCGGACGACCGACTTCGAGGGGTTCATCAACTACGGTTCGCCGATCGAGATTCCGGATAAGAATGGCACAGAGCATACGCTCTCAGCGAACATCCTCCTCCAGCCGGTCTTCGCGATCCGGAACATCCAGACGAAGGTCGCCCTGCGGGATGGCTACACGGTTGTCCTCGGCGGATTGATCCGGGAAGATGTCCAGACGATCAACGACAAGGTGCCCTTCCTGGGCGACTTGCCTGCGGTCGGTCGCTTCTTCCAATCGAAGGCGAAGCAGAACGTGAAGCGGAACCTCCTCGTCTTCGTCAATGCCCGGATCGTCCGGCCCGACGGCGAGCCGTTGAACCCCCTCGACAGCGCCGCGCCCGCCGCGACGCCGGTGGCGGCGAGGTAGCGGTACGGCAAGTTGTTTTCTTTCACGATCCCGGAGGGATCAAAGCCGGTAGCCGGGGTGGTTGAGGCTTTCGCCGGGGCGCTCTCCGCATGGTGTGGTTTCCGAAGTGCGCCCCGGTAAGACCGCAACATGGAGAGGAATTGCTTTCGGGGCGCGATTTTCTTGCCTCTGATACCGGTGGTGTCGGGCTACGCCCTCAACCACCGGCTACCGGCTGGCACCCCTCCGGGGTGCTCGGATTCGTGTGCTATTGGGATGCGTAAGCCCTGCTTTCGAATCTTGCCCCCGGACGCCTCCTCTGCCTGAATGGGAGGCTCGCATGAGTGAGCTTCGCCGGATCTTCGCCTTCCTCGGCCCCTGGCTCCGTCCCTATGGGCGGAGGCAGACAGCGGGGATTCTGTTCGGGATTCTGTATGGGCTGGTCAACGGCCTGATCGTCGGCGCGATCAAGGTGGTCGGGGATCACCTCGATCCGGGAACGGCGTCGCACGCCTTGCTCGGAGCGGGGTTGCAGGGGTGGCTCGATGTCTGGATTCCCCGGCTCGGCGCTCCCTTCGATTGGCGGCAGGGGCTCGGCATCCTGCTGGTCCTGCCGCTGCTGGCCGGGGTGCGGGGACTTTTTTCCTACCTCAGTTCCTACTGCATCAGCTGGGTCGGCGAGAATGTGACGAACGACCTCCGCATTGCCGTCATGCGGAAGCTGGGAAGCCTCTCCCTCGACTACTTCGACCGGGCGAAGATGGGCGATATGATGACGCGGGTCCAGGGGGACACGGCGGCGATCCAGAACTGCCTCGACCGGGGCGTCTCCGACGGGATCAAGGAGCCTTTCACGGTGGTCTTCGTCCTCGCCGGACTCCTGTGGGCCGATTGGAAGCTGACGTTGATCTCGCTGCTCCTCCTGCCGCTTTGCATCATCCCGGTCCGTATTTTGGGGCGGAAGGTGCGCCGGGCAAACCAGGGGACGATTGGGCAAACGGTGCTCCAGTCGTCGCTCCTCGTCGAATCGCTCGGCGCGATCCGGGTGGTGAAGGCCTTCGGGCTGGAGGAGACCCAGGCGGCCCGCTTCGCCGGACACTCGACGGAATTGAAACGGTTCAACCTGAAACGGGTCCAGGCCCGGCAGTTGGTGAACCCGATCATCGAAGTGATCTCGATGCTGGGGCTGGGGACGCTGCTGCTCTACGTCTTTTCCCAGCACGTTTCCGCGGTGAACCTCGTCGCTTTCCTTTTCGGCGTGATCGCCTTCCAGAATTCCTTCAAGAAGATCGCCTTTCTCCATGTGATCGTGAAGGAGGTCGGCGTGGCGATCGGGCGGCTCCGGGAGGTGCTGGAGATGGAGCCGACAGTGAAGGAGGCGGCCCGGCCCGTGGCGCTCCCCGCCTTCGGCCGGGGGCTGGAACTGCGCGGCGTCCGCTTCGGTTATGGGGAGAGCGAAATCCTGCGCGGGATCGACCTCGCGATCCCGAAGGGGTCCCGCCTGGGCATCGCCGGGGAGAGCGGGAGCGGGAAGAGCACGCTCCTCAACCTCCTCCTCCGCTTCTACGACCCGACGGCGGGGGCGGTCCTCCTCGACGGGATCGACCTGCGGGAGGCGGCGATGGCCGATCTCCGCGCCCGGATCGCGTTGGTCAGCCAGGAGGCGGTCCTCTTCGACATGACGGTGGCGGAGAACATCGCCTGTGGCCGTCCCGGTGCCACGCGGGCCGACGTCGAGGCGGCGGCGCGGGCGGCCTATGCCCATGACTTCATCCTCGGATTGCCGCAGGGGTACGAGACGTGGATCGGGGAGCGCGGGGTGCGCCTCTCCGGCGGGCAGCGGGCGCGGCTGGCGATTGCCCGCGCCTTTATCCGCAATGCCCCGATCCTGATCCTCGACGAGCCGACGGCGGCGCTCGACGCCGAGGCGGAGAGGGAGGTGCAGGGGGCCTTGGAAAAGCTGGCGGAGAACCGGACGGTGATCTGCGTCGCCCATCGCCTGGCGACGCTCCGCTCGATGGACCGGGTGCTGGTCCTCTCCCAGGGGCAGGTCGTCGAGGAGGGGCCGTTCGATGCGTTGTTGGCGCAGGGCGGCGCCTTCGCGCGAATGGCGGCGCAGCAGGGGATCAGGCCGTAGCGGGCGGCGGGTAGTACTTGTCCTGCTTCGCCCACGTCCAGCGTCCGAAGAGTCCCTGTTTGCGGACGGAGACGGGCGGCTTGGGATCGGCGACGATCTTTTCGAAGAAATCGCACAGGGGTGCGGGATCGAAGGCCGCGTTCGGCCTGTTTCCGTGGAAGAAGGGGGCGGCGAGCATCTTCCGGTAAAGCTCCGGGTCGTTGTCGATCTCGATGATCCGCTGGACGGCGATGTCGGGCGTCCGGAAGGCCGAGGCGTTGACGAAGCTCTCCGGGTTGAAGTCGAGCGCCACGTCGGGGGTGCCCCAGTAGATCGGGATGCAGCGGGCCTCCATGGCGTCGTAGATCTTTTCCGTGACGTAGCCGGGGCTGTTCCCGTTCTCGAAGGCGATCATGAACTTGTGCCGCCGCAGAAAGGCGAGTTTGTCCTCGCGCGTCGGCCCCAGCGGGCCGCCGATGTTGTTCAGCATCCGCCCGCCCGAGTTCACTTTTTTATACTTCGAGAGGCGGTGGAAGAAGTTGATCCGGTTCGCCGTCTTCTTCCCGTGGTCCTGGCTGACGACGAAGGCGCAGAAGTCGGTCTGCTGCGCCGCGATCCGCTCGACCTCCTCCGGCGTCCCTTCCTTCACCAGCTTCAGCGGGTCGCCCAGGAGGACGTAGTAGGGGAGGCGGAAGTTGCGCCCCTCGGTGGGGAAGGAGGTGAGGGCGTAGTCGCACTGGCCGCCCGCGAAGTCGGCGGGGGTCGACTCGTTCGTGTAGTAGACCTTCCTGCAGGCGTGGAGGCGATGGCGGTGGCCGAAGTCGGAATAGATCAGGATGTCGGGTGCGTCGGTGATCCGGACGTCGAAGCGGGTCGCGAGGGCGCGGACGAAGAAGTTGTCGTTCTTGTCGAAGTGGCCGAAGTCGGCGAAGTCGAGGCGGAGGACCGGTTTACTCATGGGCGGAGGTCTGCTCGGCCTCGTAGAGGCGGGCGTAGCGGATGAAGGTCTCGTAGGCGACGGCGACGGCGACGACGAGGCCGGGATAGCCGTCGAGGAAGCCGCGCTTCACGACGTAGCCCCGGAAGAAGCGCCAGAGGGGCCGGACGACGGCGTGGATCAGGCCCCAGCGGCGGCCCCGTTCCCGGCAGGTGCGGATGAAGTTGTCCGCATGGAAGGGGGTCTTCTTCACCAGGCTGGCGAGGTCGGGGAAGGAGGCGTGGTCGAGGTCGCTCTTGAAACGATAAATGGAGCCCGCCCCCTCGGCGACGAGCTTGCAATGGTCGTGGGCCCCGGTCCAGTGGGCCTTGCCGCGACGGACGAGGCGGAGGCCGTAGTCGGGATACCAGTCGCCGTGGCGGATGGGACGGCCCAGGAAGGTGACGAGGCGGGGGGACTCCGCGCCCAGCGCCTCGCCCGGGGCGGAGAGGAAGGCGAGGATCTCCTCGCGGAGGGCGGGGGTCACCCGCTCGTCGGCGTCGAGGGCCAGGACCCACGGCTGGGTTGCCTGGGCGAGGGCGGCGTTTTTCTGTTCGCGGAAGTTTTCCCACGGATGAGGGACGACGCGGGCGCCGTAGCGGAGGGCGATTTCCTCGGTGCCGTCGGTGCAGTCGTTGACGACGACGACGATCTCCGCCGCCCACGGCGCGACGGCGTCGAGGCACGCGGGAAGGTTCCGGGCCTCGTTCCGGGCGATGAGGACGACACTGAGGGGGAGTTTTTCCATCTTATCGATTTTCCAACAGGGCCTTGAATCTAGCGATAAAGGGGACAGTTTGGGAAGCTTACAGACCCTTCGACTCTCTATGGAACCGATCCACTGCATCGGGGACAGCCACGTCTCCTTCTTCTCCGGCACCGACCGGCTCGTCCCGGTCTGGCCGGAGCGGTCGGTCGACCGGCTTCCCTTCTTCCGGACGTATCGTGTCGGTCCGGCGCTGGCGTGGAACCTGGGGCGCCTGGAGACGACGGCGCGGGGGCGGGAGCAGACGGAGGAAATCCTTCGGACGGCGGTGCCGCCGGGGGCCCCGGTCCTTTTCCTCTTCGGGGAGATCGACTGCCGCTACCACCTGCTGAAGCAGGCGGAGAAGCAGGGGCGCGAGGTCTCGGAGCTGGCGCGGGAATGCGCCGAGGCTTATTTCCACGCCGCCGTGGCGATGGCCGGGGCGAATCGGACCGGGTCGGTGTTTTTCTGCACGCCGCCCGCCTCCTCGACGAAAAGGATGGAGGGGCCGTGCGAGGCCTTTCCCACGACGGGGAGCTGCGTGGAGCGGAACCGCGTCACGGGGTGGTTCGTGGAACGGCTGGGGGCCTTGTGCGAGGAGGCGGGGATTCCCTTCGTGAACCTCTATTCCCCGGTCGTCGGGAGGAAGACGGGGCGGACGCTTTCCCGCTATTACCGGGACGAGGTCCACCTGGCCCAGCGGGCGATGCCCCTGGCCCTGGCCGCGCTGCGGCGGGCCTGGCCGGCCTTCGACGGGCGGCTGCCGCTTTCCTATCGGGCGCAGCTTGCCCTCTCCCGGCTCATCGGGACGAAGGTGCGATAGTCAGCGTCTCCGGGAGCGGGTGCCGCTTCCGGTAGGCGCGGCTGCGGCGCTTGAGGAAACTCCGCCAGAAGCGGTTCAGGAACCCGGCCTGGAAGGGGGCGCAGGGGCGGTAGGCGAAGTCGGGCCTCAATCCGTGCCGCAGGCAGAGGGCCTTCCCCTCCGGCAGCCAGAGGCCGCCGCGGATCGCCTGGAGGTAGGGGAGGATATTCGGTCCCTGGGAGGTGAGGGTGTGGAATTTCCCCGGTTTGGATCGGGCGATCTCGTTCATCGTGCCCTCGGCGTGCCACGGCGTCCAGCCGGGCTCGATCAGGGCGGCCATTCCTTCCTTGTCCCAGAAGGCGGCCTGGAAGTCGAAGACCCACTCGTTCTCCGGCCCGCAGGCGACGAGGCCGGGGGCGAGGGCCGCACCGGTCGCTTCCCGGTTCAGGAGGGAAGTGGCGAGGGCTTCCGATCCCGTGTGATGTTGGGCCAGGAGGGCGATGCCCGCCGCGTCGGCGGGAGCGGTGAGGAAGTAATCGTCCTGGAGGTAGAGGAGGGTCTCGGCGGGGATTTTCGCGAACGCTTCCAGGGTGTTGCTGGCCCAATGGTGGTCGTGGCCCAGGGCGAGGGTGACGACGCGGGGGTCATCGAAGACGCGCTTGTCGGAGACGAGGTAGACCGGTTGCGGGATCTCCGGCCAATGGGCGAAGAGGAAGTGGAAGAAGAAGGGCCAGAGGTCGGCGTAGCCGTCGCACGAGGAGACGACGACGCGGAAGTCGGGGGCGGGCTGGGGAGAAGCGGTCATGGAAGGAGGAGCCGGGGCAGGACCCGGGCGGTTTGGACGACGTAGCCGCCGGAACGGGCGGCGCGGAGCAGGGCCTGTCGGCCCGGATCGACCTGGCTGAAGGCGTTCAGGAAGAGGGCGGCTAGCAGGAAGAAGAGCCCGCGCAGGAGGTGGAGCGGCAGGCGGCTCAGGCAATAGCCGATCTTGGCGATTCGGCTCCGGCCTTCGTCGGCGACGTATTCGAGGACGCGGGAGCGGGAGGAGTCGTAGCCGTGGCGGCAGACGTAACCGAGGTTCATCCGCGAGGCGGGGAACTGGTGGTCGACGGCGGCGGCGGGTACGAACCAGACGGCGAGGCCGCCGCGATGGAGGCGTTTCAGCATCTCCGTCTCGCCGCCGGAGAGGGCGTTCTTCCCGTTGCGGTCGAGTTCGGGGCGGAAGAGGCCGTGGGTCCCAAAGAGGTCCTTGCGGAAGGCGACGTTGGCCCCCATCGGCATTTGCTTTGGCGTCAGGGGACCGGCGTCGGCGCGATGGCCGAGGGGGTTGGCCCACCCTTCGAGCCACGACGGATACCCCTCGGGGAAGACCGGAATCACCTCGCCGCCGACGGCGCCGATGGAGGCGGACTCGGGGCCGTTCCACGGGGAGAGGAGGGCGTCGAGCCAACCGGGATGGAGGAGGACATCGTCGTCGAGGAAGACGACGATCTCCCCCCGTGCCTCCGCGACGGCGCGGTTCCGGGCGTGGTTGAGGCCCTGCTTTTCCTCGACGAGGTAGCGCCAGCCGGGGCGGGTCAGATAGGGGGCGACGACTTCCTTCGTCCCGTCGGTCGAGCGGTTGTCGATGATGAGGACTTCGACCTCCCCTTCGGGAAGGGAATGCCGATGCGCGGCGAGGGAGGCGAGGGTCTCCGAGAGCCAGCGGGCGCGGTTGAACGTCGGGATGGCAATCGTCGCGCGCATGGCTTTCAGGGATTCGGGCCAGACTAGAGCGCGGAGAGGACCGCCGCAACGACTTCGTCGACCCCGATCCGGGCGATGCAGTGGGTGGCGTAGTCGTTCGCCGGGTCGCACCGACCGGGGGCGACGCAGGCCGCGCCGCAGGGGAGGGAGGGCTGGAGGACGGTGCAACTCCGCCCCGTCCCCGCGACGGAGGGGGCCCAGACCGTCGCCGATTGGGAGCCGAAGAGGGCCACGATCTTTCCGTTCTCCGGCAGCGCGGCGGCGGCGACGTGGATGGAGCCGGTGTCGTTTCCCAGGTAGAGGGTGGCCCGTTCGCAGAGGGCGGCGAAGAGGTCGAGGGAGAGGCCGGGCAGCGCGGGGATCGAGAGGCCCCGGGCCTTCAGGAGGGTGGCGATGTCGGCCAGGAGGGTTTCCTCTCCCGGGCCGGAGACGAGGAGGAGATCGGCCCGGTTCTCCGCGTGGAGGCGGGCGACGGCCTCGGCGAAGCCCGCTTCGGGCCAGCGGCGGGCGGGGAGCCGCGCCCCGGGATGGATCAGGACGAGGGGGCGGCACGAGCAGGGGAAGGCGCGGCGGAGGCGCTCGGCGGCCTCTTCCCGGGCCGCCTCGGGGAAGAAGAAGCGGCAGGGCGTGGGCGGGATAGCCACGCCGAGGGCGGGGAGGAGCTCGGCGTAGAGGTCGAGGATCGGATGGTTTCGGAAAAACGAGGCGGGGCGGAGGAGGGGCTCGGTGATGCCCTGCGGACGACGTTTCCCCTCGGTCTGGAATCCGATCCGGCGCGGGATGCCGAAGGTCAGCCACGCCGTGCGCGGGCCGGGGCTGAGATTGATGCAGGTGTCGAAGCCGAGGCGGCGGAGGGCGAAGGCCGTCCCGACCTGCCCGGGGAGGCCTGCCGGAAGGCCGACGATCCGGTCGAGGGCCGGATGATGGGCCAGGACCCCGGCGTATCCGGCGTCGGTCAGGAGGGCGAGGTAAAGCTTCGGGAACGCGGCCCGGAGGGAGCGGAGGAGGGGGTCGAGGAGGACGAGGTCGCCCAGGTAGCGGCGGCGGACGAGGAGGAGGCGCTGGGGAGGCGCGTCAGGCATCGGGAGTCACCCGGATGATGTCGTCGGCGACCTCGACGCGCCAGCGCGGGCCGCCCTTCTCGGCGATGAAGGCGCGGAGCGTGTCGAGGGGAGGGTAATCCTTGTCGACGCCGAAGAGGCGGGCGTCGTCGATCAGGAGGACGTGGGGGAGGGGGCTTTGGGAAAAGATCGTCTCCAGCTCGGCCAGGATCGGCGTGTCGAGGGCACCTTGCGCCGTCTCCCCGGTCGAGTAGTGGCCGTCGAGCCAGAAGAGCGTCGGTTCGGTCAGGAGGGGGAGGACTTCCCGGATCTTCTCCCCACTGTCTCCCTGGACGAGGCGGACCTGGGGGAAGGGACGGAAGCGCTTCACGGCCTTCGCGTGGAGTTCCTTCGAAAGCTCGATCGAGTAGAGCGTGTCGAAGTCCCCCATCAGCCGGAAGAGGGTGTCCCCGTGGAGGGTTCCCGTCTCCAGGA
>CAISZB010000255.1 GCA_903889845.1 uncultured Verrucomicrobium sp.
AGGTCAGCGCCAGCGTCATGATCGGGGCGTCGGCGGGATTGCTCTTGCTGTAGACGGGGGGATTCGGCAAGCCCGCCGGAAGGTAGGTCCCGGCGCTGTTGATCGCCTGCTGGACCTGCTGCTCCGCCACGTCGATATTGAGGTGGAGGTCGAACTGGAGGGTGATGACCGAGCTGCCGAAGGAACTCGTCGAGGTCATCTGCGTCAGCCCCGGCACCTGGCCGAACTGCCGCTCCAGCGGCACCGTGACCGAGGAGGCGACGACCTCCGGGCTGGCGCCGGGATAGAACGTGAGCACCTGGATCGTCGGGTAATCGACCTCCGGCAGCGCGGAGACGGGGAGCTGCGTGAAGGCCGCCCCGCCCGCGAGGAGGATCGCGACCATCAGCAGCGTCGTCGCCACCGGCCGCAGGATGAAGTGCCGCGAGAGATTCATGCGGGGACGTCGTCCTTCCCGATCCGGGTCAAGGAGTGGACGAGGTTGCCGCCGGCGCCGACGACGCGGGGGCCGACTCCGCCGCCTTCTTCTCCCCCTGCATGTGGAGGATCACGCCGCCACCCTCGGAGAGCTTGTCGACGCCGTCGACCACGACCAGGTCGCCCGGCGCGAGGCCGTCGGTGATCTCGCACAGGCCGTGGAAGCCGGGGACATTGTCCTCGGAGATGCCCAGGGTGACGTTGCGGACCGTCACCGCGCCGTCGGCTTTCGGTTTCTTGTCCCCCATCATCATTGGATCCTTGCCCTTGGCGGAGAACAGCCGCGAGAGGAAGGCCGAGAACGCGTCGGGCGCCTTGGCCTTGTCGGATTTCCCTCCCTTGGCCGTCGGGGCCTTCCCCTTCTCCACGAGGTAGACGAAATAATTCTGCGGCCCGCGCTGGATCGCCGCCTGCGGGACCAGCGTCACCCCGGCATGGGTATCGACCAGCAGCCGGACGTTGACGAACTGATTCGGGAAGAGGGAACCGTCCTTGTTGTCGAAGAGCGCCTTGATCTTCACCGTTGCCGTCGCGGTGTCGATCTGGTTGTCGAGGGAGAGGAGCGCCCCCGTCGCCAGCTTCGTCTTCATCGCCCGGTCGTAGGCATCGACCCGGAGGGTCTTCCCCGCGTGGAGCGGCGCGAGGACGGCGGGAAGCTGGTCCTCGGAGATCGTGAAGACGACCGTGATCGGCTCCACCTGATTGATGACGAGGAGGCCGTTCGAATCGGTCGAGTGGATCAGGTTCCCCTCGTCGACCTGCCGGAGGCCGACCTTCCCGGAGAGCGGCGCCGTGACCGTGCAATAGTTCAGATTAAGCTGCGCCGTCTCGACATTCGCCTGATCGGCCTGGACCGTCGCGGCGTCGCCCGCGACCGTGGCCACCTGCGTGTCGAGGATCTGCTTCGAGACCGAGTCCTGGCTCCACAGCGTCTGGTAGCGGGCCATGTCGGCCTTCGCGTTTTCTAGCAGCGCCTGGTCTCGGGCCAGTTGCCCCTTCGCCTGGTCGAGCGCCGCCTGGTAGGGACGGGGATCGATCTCGACCAGCTTCTCCCCCGCCTTCACCGTCTGCCCCTCGGTGAAGAAGACCTTCGTGATCTGCCCGTCGACGCGGGCATGGACCGTCACCGTATTGAACGGCGTCACGGTCCCCAGGCCGTTGTCGTAGACGCCGATGTCCCCCTTCGTCGCCTCGACGGCGACGATCGGGAGCGGCATGTTGCCCATGCCATGCCGCATGTCGGCCTTCGGGGAGGCATGATGGGTCGCATACCAGACCACCCCCGCGAAAACGACGACCATCACGCCCAAAGCGACCCACCACCCGACGCGGGAGCGCCGAGGCGGAGGAGTCGTCCGAGCCGGGGAGGGCGAGGCATGGGCCACCCCATTACCTTGCGCGATCTGGGGCAGCGGAGTCGAGGGTTGAGGAGGAAGCGGGCTCATGAGCGCTCTGAAACTCTGCAATAAAATTGAATAAGTTGTTCAAAATAAATATCTTACAACCAATCCCGTTTACAGGTGTCGGCACAAAACATCGGGTTCACCTCGCCAGACCCGGAATATTACTTGAGGTTACTTAAAAAGTAAACCCCTGCACCTTCCCATTGTGATTCCTCCCAAGCGGGTTAGAAAAAGCGGACATCCTCTATCCGAAGCGGACGGCATCCCTTCGATCGCGCCTGTCGGCCAGTTCTGTTACATCAGAGCAGGGAGGCTTGGAGGGCGGCACGCCCTCCATTCGTTCAAACGCGCGGGTCGCCTCCACCTGTACAGGGAAGCGAAGCGATTCTACCCGGCCCCGAAGGGCATCACCTATTACTTCGCGTCCCCTTATCGGGCTTAAGAGCCTATCTGAATACCCCCCCCGCAGACCGCGGCGGTTATTCGGATAGGCTCTAAGCAACGAGATTTGGTATTACTCTCGCGCCGCGATCCGGCGGGAAAGGGCACCGTCGAAGGAAGCCTTGCCGCCACCCTGGACGATGACGGCCAGCGCGAGGCCGAGCGCGAGGAGGTGATACTCGAACCCCTCCCCCTTCTGGTTGCCCAGCCAGTTCATGAAGAACCCGTTCGCGCCGTGGACGGTGAGGATCGCCACGACCATGTTCGAGGCGATGCCGAAGGCGGCGACGCGGCTGAAGAGGCCGACGATCAGGCCGAGGGACCCGGCGAACTCCGCCGCGATCGCCAGGAAGGCGAAGGGAGCCGGAACGTGCATCGTCTGGGTGAAAAAGCCCATCGTGCCGTCGAACCCAAAGCCGCCGAACCAGCCGAGGGCCTTCTGCGCCCCGTGGGGGAACATGACGAGGCCAAGGGCGAGGCGGGCGATAAGGGGGGCGGGGGAGGAGTCGGTCTTGAGGAGGAGTTGGAGTGCTTTCATGGTGTTGGTTTTTTGGGTTGTTTGAGGTTGGTTTGAGGTTGTTTTAGTTGAGGTCTGCGTAGGGCGGTCCAAAACTGAGACACGTGGCGGTCCAATAGTGTGACACCCCGTTGGGGACATTGGAGGGGAAGCAGGTATTGGAGTCAAGGATGTAGCCC
>CAISZB010000256.1 GCA_903889845.1 uncultured Verrucomicrobium sp.
ATGTTCGAGCAGGTCCTGAAGTGGTACGACCAGATCCACGGCCTCGTCCACGTCAACCTCCGTTACTTCAACGCCGCCGGGGCCTCCTCCTCCGGGAAATTCGGCGAGGACCACCGGATCGAGACCCACCTCATCCCGAACGTCCTGAAGGTCGCCCTGGGCCAGAAGGAGCAGGTCGACATCTTCGGCGACAAGCACGCCACGCCCGACGGCACCTGCATCCGCGACTACATCCACATCATCGACCTCGCCGCCGCCCACATGCTGGCGTTGAAGCGGGAGACCAGCTCCTACTACAACCTGGGTACCGGCGAAGGCTACTCCGTCCAGCAGGTCATCGACGTTTCCCGGAAGGTGACCGGCCACGCCATCCCCGCCGTGGCGAAGCCCGCCCGCGCGGGCGACCCGCCCCGCCTCGTCGCCGGGGCGCACAAGGCGCAGAAGGAACTGGGCTGGAAACCCCAGTTCAACCGCCTCCAGCCGATCATCGAGAGCGCCTGGAACTGGCACAAGGCCCACCCGAAGGGCTACGGGGATTGATTCCCTCATTTCCTTGTTTCCGATTAAAAAGGGGAGCCTCCGCTCCCCTTTTTTTATGATATTCTAGGGAATCATGGGCGGCCTCTCCCTGGCGCAATTCCTCTTCATCGGCGTCTCCTTCTTCCTCGCGGGGATCGTGAAGGGTGTCACCGGGATGGGCTTGCCGACCGTCACGATGGGCCTCCTGGGGATGGTGATGCCCCCCGTCCGCGCCGTGACCCTCCTCATCGTCCCGAACATGGTGACGAATCTCTGGCAGCTTTTCACCGGTCCCGATTTCCGGGGGCTGCTCCTGCGGTTCTGGCCGATGATGGTCGGCATCGTCGCGGGGACGTTTTCCGGCATCGGACTGCTGACCCACGGCGGCGGGAACGGGGCCACGGTCGGCCTGGGCGTCGTCCTCGTCCTCTATTCGGTCACCGGCCTCCTCGCCTGGCACGGGACGGTGGCGCGGGAACGGGAGAAGTGGCTTTCCCCCCTCGTCGGCGCGGTGACCGGCGTGATCGCGGGGGGGACGGGGACGTTCATCATCCCGGCGGTCCCCTACCTCCAGTCGCTGAATTTGGAGAAGGAGGCGTTGGTCCAGGCCCTCGGACTTTCCTTCACCGTCTCGACGATCGCCATGGTCGCGGCGCTGGGGGGAAGGGGGGCGCTCCATCCGGTCAGCCTGTGGCTCTCGCTCTTCGCGCTGATCCCGGCGCTGGCCGGGATGGCGGTCGGCCAGAGGATCCGGTCCCGGGTCAGTCCGGCGACGTTTCGGCGGTGGTTTTTGATCTGCCTGGGGGTGCTGGGACTCCAGCTCGTGATGAAGCCGTGGGGGTGGTAGGGGGCGGAGGATTGACTCTTTGAAAGGGGGGCGCTTCCCTCTTTTTTCCCGACTCCTTTATGGAATCCTCCCTGCGTAGGGCGGTCCAAAACTGAGACACGTGGCGGTCCAATAGTGTGACACCCCGTTGGGGACATTGGAGGGGAAGCAGGTATTGGAGTCAAGGATGTA
>CAISZB010000257.1 GCA_903889845.1 uncultured Verrucomicrobium sp.
GACGATCCGACCGTCGCCGTCGTAGTCGAGCAGGGTGTCCTGATCGAGGTCGCGGGTCTCCACGATCCTGGAGCCCCGAAGCTCCAGGTACAGCGTGTCGGTATCTTGAAAATACTTAGCCTTCATCGTCTTGAAACCTCCGGTCGAAAAACGCGTTGTGGACCGTCTCGCCATCCTTCAAAAGAATAACCCGCAATGCCCGGTTGTCCATCTAAGAAGTGCGCTTTCACTGCCTGATGCGGCCGTCGTCCTGGACTTCCCCGGCACCCGGGGCCTCCATGGTCCTCAGAATCCATTCGTCCCGTATCACGGCACGATCGGGCCGGTTCCGCATCTCCCGGAAATAGGCCGTGGTCTTCATGGGCGCGATCCTCAGTCATCGGCCCGAAGATGCAAACCATATCTTCTCCCAATCTAACGGCAGCCTTAAGGCGCGCCGTCCTCGGCGTCGGCTGGCAGGGTTGGATTGCCAAAATGCTCCCGATATGACATGTTGCTCGTGTGAGAATGCATGGGAACTTCATGCGGAAGATCGGGAGGGACTTGGCAATCCCGGAAAAGCATGGGGAAACATTTGAAAACGAGGGCCAAACCCATTTCGAGGAGCAAGCGTGAAAGGGAAAATGACCATATGGGGTGTCGGCCCGAAGATTATGGTGCCGACGTTCGCTTACATGGCCCTTGCGGGAATTGCGACCTATCTCTGGCCCGCGATTTTCTCCGTTCGGGCCGTTCCGTATTCTTTCTTCTTCATTCCAGGTGTGGTGCTGTTGGCGATTGGCCTGCTGATGCTCGTTGCCGCAGGCATTTCCCTGAAGGGGTCTTACAAGAACGACGAATTGTCAACCACGGGAATCTTCGGCGTCGTGCGGAACCCTATCTATTCGGCATGGATCGTGTTCAATATCCCTGGCCTGGTTCTGCTCCTCCGATCTTGGCCTATGTTCATAGCGCCATTTATCGCCTACCGCCTATTCAAGATGCTGGTGAGCAAGGAAGAGAAGTACCTTGAAGGACGTTTTGGCCATGCCTATCTTGATTATCGGTCGCGGGTCAATGAAATCATCCCTTTTCCCAGGTTTAGGCAACGATAACCTCTTGCCGGGGCGTCACAACGGGTACGATATGCCGCAGAGGGTACGCAGGGTTCCGCAGGTAGAATTTGGAATGAGAAAAGCAGGAAGGAGAGTCCGAACCATGGCATGACCGTGCGAGCCTATCAGCGGGTGTATGGTCTCACGCGGATAACAAACGTGAAAAAATCCAAACTCTTGTTCCTGCTTTCCTCATTTCCATTGCCACCGGAACCGGTCGAATGTGACTCTACGGACTGGAGATTGGAGTTGTGAATCACCTCCTCCAAAGGCCCGGCTGACCGGACCTGTCCGCCATGGATTCCGCCTGCGGCCGAGAAGTGGGCGTTGCGGGCCGCATCGCCCTACCTTATGCGAATGCGCGGCCCGCCCAATGCATGGCCGTCATCCCTCCTTGATCCACACCAGCGAACGTCCGCCGCGATTGAGGCGAGCGTAGTTGGGCACGGCTGTCAGCTTCGA
>CAISZB010000258.1 GCA_903889845.1 uncultured Verrucomicrobium sp.
ACGGCCATGCCGACCGCTTCTGGGCCCTGGCCCTCGCCCTTCACGCCGCCAAGCAACCCGCCACCTCCGCCTACTCCGCCTCCCTCCTTTAATTCCAAAAACGCCATGAAACTCCCCTCCTGGATCTCCCGCATCCTCCCTCCGCAAACGGCCACGCCTCCCACGGCCACCTCTGCGACAGTAAAGAGCGCCCTCTTCCCCTGGAACGTCGCCCCGCCCTCCACGGCAGGCGCCGGCCTTCTAGGCCTGGGCCCCACCCTCATCGATCCCTATCGGAACAGCCCCTACGTCCAGGCCGCGATCCGGATGATCTCGCAGCCGATCAGCGCCATTCCCCTCCGCTTCTACCGCGCCGCCACCGCCACCCGCCAGGGGGAATCGCTCCTCTCCCACGGCCCCCTCGTCGAGTTCTGGCTCCGCCCCGCCGGGGAGGCCATGGACGCGCAGGACTTTTGGGAAGCCACCGTCGGCTGGCTCCTCCTGCAGGGGGAAGCCTTCTGGATCGCCGACGACTCGTGGCTCCTCCACGGCGCGAAGCGGCGGAACCCCCTCGTCATCGCCCGCCCCGACCGGATGCGCCCCGTCCTGAAACAGGGCCGTGTCGAGGGCTGGGAATGGATCGACGCCCAGGGCACCTCCCACGCCCTCCTGCCGGAACAGGTCGTCCAGCTCAAGTTCTGGAACCCCTACGATCCCGTCCGCGGCCTCGCCCCCTACCTCTCCGCCGCGTTGGCCGCCGAGGCCGACTGGCTCGGCTCCCGCTTCCTGCGGACCCTCATGCAGAACAACGGCGACATGGGCGGCTACCTCATTGCCAAGGGTGCCCCGCCCACCGAGGAGCAGCGGGACCAGATCCTCCGCGCCCTGCGGGAGAAAAAGGAACTCTCCCTGCGCGGCATCCACCGCCCCATGTTCCTCACCGGGGACATCGCCGTGGAGAGCGCCCAGGTCCAATCCGCCGACGCCAGCCTCGTCGCCACCCGTCACCTCCTGCGGGAAGAAATCGCCATCGCCTTCGGCATCCCCCCCAGCCGCTTCCTCACGAAGCAGAACTACTCCATCGGCTCCGCCAGCGACCGCTTCGCCCTCATCGAGGAAACCTGCATGCCCCTCGCCACGAAGCTCGCCGGAGCCGTCGAGCGCATCTCCAACCGCGTCCCGGCGTGGAAGCCCGGCAAGGAATCGCTCCGCGCCGCCTTCGACTGGAGCGAACACAGCACCCTGCAGGCCGCCCGCCGGGAACGCTTCGCCGCCCTCGACAAACTCTGGGCCAAAGGCGTCCCCCTCAACGTCTGCAGCCAAGTCCTCGACCTCGGCCTCCCGCGCGTCCCGGGCGACGAGACCGGCTACCTCCCCGCCACCGTCGTCCCGATTCCCCGGGAAGAGAAACCCGCCGAGTGATTCCGTTCCCGCCCTCCACGCCACCCCGCCGCAACCCCTTCAACCTCCCTCCAGCCATGATCGCCCCCCTCCGCCGCCAGCTCGTCTCCGAAACCCGCATCCTCGACCGCGAACGCGGCCTCGTCGATTACGTCGCCAGCGACCAGACCCTCGACTCCTACAACGAGGTCATCCTCGCCTCCGGCTGGCGCTTCGACCTCTTCTCGAAGAACGCCCCCTTCGTCGACAGCCACGACTATTCGAGCATCGAGAAACTCCTGGGCCGCGTCGTCGATTTCCGCATCGAGGACGACCGCCTCATCGAGACCGTCCAGTGGGCCCACGACGTCCCGGAAAACGGCCTCGCCCGCCTCGGCTGGAAGATGACCCTCGCCGGTCACCTCCGTGCCGTCTCCGTCGGCTTCGTCCCGGCGAAGACCCTCTCCCCCCTCGACGCCGACCCACGCCCCTACGAAAAACGCGTCCGGGAACTCGGCCTGGAGGGGAATCCCCCCGCCCGGATCTACACGGAGCACCAGCAGATCGAGCTCTCCGCCTGCGTCCTCGGCGCGAACCCGAACGCCCTGGCCCTGGCCCGCTCCCAGGGGGCCATCACCGATGGCGACCTCTCCGCCGCCGGGATCGACCTCGACCCCGAGGAAGCCGCCTTCCTCGCCGAAGTCTCCCCCCTCCTCGACGGCGCCCCGGCCTCCCCCGAGCTGGCCCGCCTGCGGGACGCCTTCGCCGCCCGCTTCCGCCTCCTTTTCTCGCAGAAGAAAAACACTTTTCCGGCCTGGCCCGATGGTCAACGCCGGGAACGCGCCACGTTCCTCCGCGCCCTCGCGGCGGTCCTCGGCAACCAACCCCAATAAGACTAAAGCCTAAAACCCAAGCCTAAAATGAAACCGAACCTCCCCATCGAACGGACCTCCTCCCTCTCCCGAGGCGAAGCCGAGTTCCAGAGCGAAGTCCTCCGCGGCGTCGGCACCCTCATGGACGACATGAGCCGCCTCACCTCGGAGACCCGCTCCGCCATCGACGACCTCACCCAGGTCAAGAACCACGTCGAGTCCCTCGACTCCACCGTCGCCGCCCTCCGCAAGGTCCAGCACGCCCTCTCCCACGAGCAGCGCATGGCCTTCGGCGACCCGCGCCAGCGCATCCTCGCCAGCGAGGAGAAACGGGCCGCGTTCAACGCCGCCGTCCGCAACGCCTGCCGCGTCCCCGTCCAGACCCGCGACCTCGGGGAAAGCAGCAGCCCCGGCAGCACCCTCATCGCGCCGGAGCTGGCGCACGAGATCTACAACTCCCTCGCCCGCTACGGGGCGTGGAGCACCCTCGGCGTCCGCCGCCTCGGCACCCTGCTGACCATGTACCCCGTGAAGACGGCGCGGAGCACCGCGAACTTCGTCCTCACCGAGGGCGGGGCCATCGCGCCCGACACCAGCCGCGCCGGTTCGACCGTCAACCTCACCGTCCAGGTCATCGGCGCCCTCCTCTCGGTCTCCCGGCAGCTCCTGGAAGACGCCGACTTCGACCTCACCGCCGACATCCTCGACGACTTCGTCGAGGCCTTCAACCTGCGGCTCGACTACGCCGCCTTCGCCGCGAACGGCACCGCCGACGCGACCAACGGCGGGATGACCGGCATCTTCAATGCGGCCACCGCGGCCACGGCGGCGACCGGCGGCACCACGATCGGCGCGCTGAAGGTCGACGACTTCGTCAACGTCCTCACCACCGTCGATTCGGGCGTCCTCAACCGCGCCTGCGCCTGGTGGGTCCATCCCCAGACGCTGGCCCGCATCGTCACCGTCAAGGACGGCATCGGCCGCCCGATCTTCCTGACGGCGAACGAGGCCCCGACCCCCTCCGGTATCGGCACGATCCTGGGCTACCCCGTCCACCTCGTCTACGCCGCCCCGACGACGAACACGGCGGGCAGCACCGTCGCCGTCTTCGGCGATCCCCAGGCCGCCATCGTCGGCCTGCGGACCGACTTCGCCTTCGAGGCCTCCGACGAGTACCTCTGGAACACCTACCAGCGGAGCTTCCGCGGCATCGGCCGCGCCGGCGTCGCCATCCGCAAGCCGAGCGCCCTCGCCGCCCTGAAGCTGGCCGCCAGCTAAGCCCAAGCGAAACATCTCCCCCCGGGGCGGCGGTCCCATCCCGCCGCCCCCATCCCCCTCTCACCTCATGAATGCCGGACTCGGAACCCTCTCCGCCCTCAAACGCCGCCTCCTCCCCCCGCAAAGCCTCTCCCAGACCGAATGGGACGCCGAAATCCTCTCCATCGGCACCGGCGTCGCCCGCTGGTTCGAGGCCCAGTGCGACCGGAAATTCAGCCGCGTCGTCGACGACCTCTACCTCTGCCGGGGGGACCGGATGCACGTCACCCTCCCCCGCTACCCCGTCGAGGCCGTCACCCTCGTCGAGCAGCTCTACCCCATCGGCACCCAGTGGACCCCCTGCCCCGCCCCCAGCCTCCTCTACCCCCAGAGCGGCCTCCTCGAGTTCCTCGTTCCCGCTGCCCCCCTCGGCAGCCAACTCCGCGTCACCTTCACCGGCGGCTACTGGTTCGACACCTCCGACGACCACTCCGGCCTCCTCCCCACGGGAGCGACGCCCCTCCCCGAGGACCTCTCCCGCGCCTGGCTCGACCAGTCGGCCTTCCTCTTCGAGAACCGGTCCCGCCTCGGCATGAAGAAATACATCGAGCGCGGCTCCGCCTTCTACCTGGAGAACGACGCCCTCGTCCCCGGCGTCGTCTCGATCCTCAACGGCTACCGCCGCTATTTCCCGATCTAAATGAGCACTCCCCTCGCCGAGGCCCTCCTCGACCTCCTCCTCCTCCGCTATCGCGAGGCCGACGGCTCCGTCCCCGCCGCGCCCGGCACCCTGGCCGCCGTCGTCGTCGGCCCCCACGTGGGGCGGGCAAGCGGTCTCCCCACGCCCCGCCTCACCGTCACCTTCGGCAACGCCGCGCGGAAACGGACCAGCGCCGACGACCGCGTCGAGACAAAGCTCATTCTGGAACTGGCCCTCGACGACGCGGCAACGGGCGACGAACCCGCTCTCCGCCTCGCCCTCCGCTGGGCCGCCTGGATCGAGGCCGTCCTCGTCCCGGCAGGCGAACTGGGTGGCCCCTACCTCGGCGGCCTCGCCGAAGACGTCGAGCCGCTCAACAGCGCCTTCGCCGCGGGCGGCCCCGGCATGGGCGAGTTCACCCTCCGGCTCCGCTTCGTCCTCACCACCACCGCCCTCCTCGGTAATCCCTACGTCACTTCCTAACCCATGTCCCTCCCCTCCTATCGCCCGATCAAGTCGGCCACCTACACGCCCCCCGGCGGCTCGGCCCTCCCCCTCGCGGGTCTCCTCGCCGTCACCGTCATCGAGACGAATCCCGTCCGCGTCGAGGCCAGCGACGGCTCCGCCCATGCAAACAACGCCGTCCTCTCTGCCCGGACGACCCGGATCGTCCTCCGGGGCCGCGACCTGGTCGGTCTCCGCGCCATCGACCGCGCCGCCCAGGGAGGCGTCCTCGCCTACACCCTCGTCGGCCTCAACGGCGCCGCTGACAGCGTCGAGCAGGCCTCCCACTGCTACAGCCGCGGCCTGCGGAGCGACGGGACAACGCCCCGCCCCTTCACCTGCGAACTCTCCTTCGACTGCGTCACCGACCAACCCCACGCCATCACCGCCTCTTGACCCTCACGATCACCATGACCCCCTTCCTCCTCCACGACGGCACCCGGATCGACGTTCCTTCCCTCGGCTTCGGCCCCGAATGGCGGCCCGCGCGGCGCCTCCTCGCCCAGCTCCACCGGGTCCGCTCCCTTCCCCTCGCCCCGCTCACCGTCCGGGACCTCCTCGCCACCCTGCTGGGCCTGGGCCGGAGCGAGAGCGATTTCCTGGAGACCGAGAACCGGCTGTGGCGGGAGCTCTTCGCCTCGTGCCAGGCCCGGGTCGGGTACAGCCGCCGGGAATGCCGCCACCTTCTCGACTTCTCCCTGACCTACGCCGACCGCCACGCCTACGAACAGCTCCTCCTCTTCGGCGAGGCGACCGCCGACGCCCGCGGCCTCAAAAAAAAATCGCCTCCCGCGCCGACGGCGAGAGGGAACGCCTCCGGCTCCGCCGCCGCCTCGAACGGCTCCGCCTCCTCCGCCTCGGCCTCCCTCTCCAGGGGGAACTCACCGAGGCCGACCTCTTCGCCCTCCGCTCCGGCGAAGGAAGCGAGGCCGCCCTTCGGGAGCGCCTCGCCTTTCTGGATCAGGCCCTCGCCGCGACCGACGACGCGGCCTGCCTCACCCTCCTCTCCTTCCTCTAAGCCCACGAACCTATGAAATCGACCTCCCCCTTCTCCCCCTGGAGCCCCTCCTCCTCCGACACCGACGGCTCCGCCTCCGGGGCCTCCGAACTGCAGCAGGCCGCCGAACTCCTCCGCGAGGCGGCGAACGCCCTTCTCGAAGCCAATCGTGGCGGCACCTCCAGTGCCAGCCCCCTCTCGATCCAGATCACCGTGACCGACGGACTCGGGGACGGCATCCCGTTCTCCGCAACGACGAGCGGCACCGACGCGAACCTCATCTCCTGACCCTCCCATGATCCTCCGGGAACATTACACCGAGATCTCGTCCGGCGGCCGGAACGGCGAGCTCTTCCGCCTCGAATATATGGCGACGGCCACCGCCG
>CAISZB010000259.1 GCA_903889845.1 uncultured Verrucomicrobium sp.
CCCTCGACGAATTCCTGGCCGGCTGGAAGGGCGAGGTGAAGCACGTCGGCAGCGGGGAATTCACCCTCGTCGCAAAGGACCTCCCCAAGACGACGACCCTCTACGTCCTCGATTATCCCCCGAAGGCCCAATAATTGGCCCAATAAGTGGCGCAACACGTTTCCCCCCCTTTCATGAAAGTCCTCCTCGTCGGCGGCGGCGGCCGCGAACACGCCCTCGCCTGGCACCTGAAAAAAGACCCCCGCGTCACCCAGCTCTTCATCGCCCCCGGCAACGCCGGGACGGCCTCCCTCGGCACCAACCTCCCGATCCCCGCGACCGACGTCGACGCCCTCCTCGCCTGGGCGGAAAAGGAACGGCCCGACCGCACCTTCGTCGGCCCGGAGGCCCCCCTCTGCCTCGGCCTCGTCGACCGTTTCCTCGCGAAGGGATTCCCCATCTTCGGCCCGAACGGCAAAGCCGCCCGCCTGGAATCGAGCAAAGTCTTCACGAAGGGATCTTCCAGAAATACCATATCCCCACCGCCGCCGGGGCCGACTTCACCGACCCCCTCGCCGCCTACGCCTACAGCCAGAAACTGGGCATGGCGAAGGGCTACCCCCAGGTCATCAAGGCCGACGGCCTGGCCGCCGGAAAGGGCGTGATCATCGCGAAGACCCCCGCCGAGGCCGCCGCCGCGATCTACCAGATCATGGAAAAGCGCATCTTCGGCGACGCCGGGAACAGCATCCTCATCGAGGAATGCCTCACCGGCCCCGAGGTCTCCTTCCTCGCGATCACCGACGGCACCGCCCTCCAGCTCCTCCCCCTCGCCCAGGACCACAAGCGCGTCGGCGAGGGCGACACCGGGCCGAACACCGGCGGCATGGGCGCCTACGCCCCCGCCCGCTTCTTGACGGAAGAGACGAAGACACGGGTCATCGAAGACGTGCTGAAACCGATCCTCGCCGCCCTCCGCGCCGAGGGGCTCGACTACCAGGGCGTCCTCTACGCCGGCCTCATGCTGACACCGACCGGGCCGCAGATGCTCGAAATCAACGTCCGCCTCGGCGATCCCGAGACCCAGGCCGTCCTCCCCCTCCTGGAAACCCCCCTCATCGACATCGCCGACGCCGTGGCGCAGCGCGAGCTGGCCGCCTGCCCCCTCACCTTCAACGCCCTCTCCGCCGTCACCGTCGTCCTCGCCGCCCCCGGCTATCCCGACGATCCGCAGCTCGGCGGCACGATCACCGGCCCCGGCTTCACCAAGCCCGTCGCCGATAAAAACCGGACCGTCTTCCACGCCGGAACGAAGTTGCAGAAAGACGGCGCCATCGTCACCTCCGGCGGCCGCGTCGCCGCCGTCACCGCATGGGGCAAAGACTTCGAGACCGCCCGGAAGAACGCCTACGCCGGGATCGAAGACATCGCCTTCCCCGGCATGCACTATCGCCGCGACATCGGCGCGAAGGCCGGGATCGCCGCTTGACCTCGCACCGATGAAGACCACGGGCAGCGGGCAGACAGGGCTCCTCCTTGGGCTCTTCCTGGCCGTCGCCGCCTTAGCCATCGCCCCCCGTCTCCCCGCCGCCGCCCTCACACCCACCCTCCAAAAGGCCGCCCCCCTCCTCGACCAATTCTACTACAATCCGGGGATGGCGCATGCGTCCGCCGGGGACACCCTCCCCCTCGGCGTCCGGGTCGAGGCCCCCGTCCCCCTCCCCGCCCTCCCCGCCCGAGAGGAAATCCTCCCCGGCAACTTCGGCTACCTCCGCCTGCGCACCCTGACCCCGGCAAAGGGGAAAGACTGGACCCCCGTCGAAACCGACCTCGCCGCCTGGAACCGTCCCGCCGCGGCGGGCGGCGTCGGCGGC
>CAISZB010000260.1 GCA_903889845.1 uncultured Verrucomicrobium sp.
CCGACGCGGAGAGCCTCGACAAGAGCGGCACCCTCCAGCGCCTCCCCCTCTCTTCCATCGATCCCTCCCATTGGATCCCGCAAGCCCTCGCCCCCTTCCAGCGCGGGGACAACGCCCTCCTCGCCTACCCCGCCCAGTATTCCCTCTCCGTCCTCTACTACAACAAGGCCGAATTCGACCGGGTCGGCATCGCCTACCCCGACGACCAGTGGAACTGGGACTCCCTCGTCGATGTCAGCCGCGCCCTCTACCGCCCCTCCGTCGGCGGACGGCCCCCCCACTACGGCCTGGAAATCGCCCCGACCCTCGGCCTCTGGAACGCCTTCTCCCTCCAGCTCGGCTATCCCGTCTACCAGAACCGCCAATGGCAGCTCGGCTCCCCCGAAGGCGACGCCGCCCAGAAGGAATCCCTCCAATACCTCATCGACCTCTTCCAGAAATACACCTTCACCGCCCCCGCCCCTCAACCGGGCAAAGGCCTCTTCTTCCTGAAAGGCCAGTCCGCCCTCCTCGTCGCGGGCTGCGAATGGATCCGCTCCATCCGGGCCACCCCCGACCTCAATTGGGGCGTCACCCTCCTGCCCGCCAAATACGCGATGGAACCCGACAAGCTCCGCCGCGCCACCCCGCTGCGGCTCTCCGGCTGGGCCATCAGCAGCCGCCTGACGGACGAGACCTCCCAGCAGACGGCTCGGGCCCTCGCCGAAAAGCTTTCCCAGATCCCCTTCGACGGCTGGTGCTCCGCCCGCGTCGCCTCCGGCGACGACGACGACACCACCGGCCTCACCCACCCCATCATCACCCAGTCCCTGGAATCGGCCGTCCCCCCCTACATCGGCACCCAGTCGACCCGCCTCTACGAGATCACCGACAGCCTCATGGCGACCTTCTCCACCGCCTCCACCACGACCGGCAAGTTCCTCGCCAAGATCCACTCCTTCGTCGACGACCTCAAGCCGCCCGACAGCAAGTAGCCCTCTCCCATGGCGCCTTCGCCCCGCCCCCGCCCGCGCGCTCTTGCCGCCATCCCCGTTCCGGACCTCCTGCTCCGCCTCCGGGCCGCCTATCCCGACGCCCACTGCGAGCTCGACTACACCACCCCGTTCCAACTCCTCATCGCCACCATCCTCTCGGCGCAGTGCACCGACGTCCTCGTCAACCGCGTCACCCCCGGCCTCTTCGCCGCCTACCCCACCCCCGCCGCCCTGGCCGCCGCCCCGGTCCCCGAGGTCGAGGAAGCCATCAAGCGGATCGGCCTCTTCCGGAACAAGGCAAAGAACATCGTCCTCTGCGCCCAGGCCCTCGTCGAGCGGCACGGCGGCGAAGTCCCGCGCACCCTGGAGGAATTGACCTCCCTGGCCGGAGTCGGCCGGAAGACCGCCAACGTCGTCCTGGGGAACGCCTTCGGGATCATCTCCGGCATCGTTGTCGATACCCACGTTGCCCGCCTCTCGAACCGCCTCGGCCTCGTCAAGGGGGAGGACGATCCCGTCAAGATCGAGCGCGCCCTCCTGCGCCTCATCCCACGCG
>CAISZB010000261.1 GCA_903889845.1 uncultured Verrucomicrobium sp.
CTCCACCAACACCCGCCGACGCACTCGCGTCCACAAGTCCATCTCCATGTACATCCTTTCTTTTTATAGGATGTCTCACTTTTCGACCGCCCCGCTCACTGTCTCATTTTTCGACCGCCTTTTATACATGTCTACTTCGATCATCCCAGCAGTTACGGTGCCGGGCGCATCACGGACGCGGGGACCGAGGAGAGTCACTGGACGGCGATCGAGCATGGCCTTCTCGACTATGGCTCCATCGCTTCGACCCGCCAATGGGGGCGGCCCTACACCTGCTCCGAGTGGGGGTTCGTCTTCTGGAGCCAGCACCGCCATCAGGCCGGTCTGACGATCCCGGTCTACGGGGCGTTGCAGGGCTGGCAGATGATCACCCAGTTCACCGATCCGATCCGCCCCCCCCATGCGTTGAAGATACCGATCGCCCAGATGCCGATCGAGCCCGATCGCCTCTACAAGGACCCCGCGACGAAGGCCGGGGAATGCATGGCCGCGCTCTTCTTCCGCCGGGGGGACGTGAAGACTTCCCCTCATCGGGTCGAGATCGCGATCGATACGGAGACGACGCCGAAGAAGGTGCCCATTCAGGGGGTGCCCTCCACGCCGCTCCTGCGGCTGGGGTTGGTGACCGGCCTGGGGGTGCGGGTGGGGGACTGGCCCGGCAGCGCGCCCCGGGCGGCCTATCGCGCCGACTTGACTATCACCCCGGAATCGACCCAGGGCGTGGTGACTCGGGAGGATGTCCAGATTATCGCCCCGGGGGCGATTGAGTCTGGAAACGACAAGGTGTGGGTCAAAAAATTGCGCGACGCGGGCATTCTTTCCGGCGAGAACGCAACCGACCCGGCGAAGGGCCTCTATGAATCGGACACGAGGGAGATCCTGATGGAGCAGAAGGCCGATGCGATCTCGGTCTCGACGCCGATGAGCCAGGGGGGGAATCTTTCCTCCGCCAAGAAGGTGCTGAAGTTGCCCGAACTCGATGCCCGGTTGAACGGGGCGGAGGGGACGGTCTTCGCTGGTTCGCTGACCGATCAGCCGCTGGCGACCAGCTCCCGCATCCTCCTCCTGGTCGTCACAGACGCCCTCAACAGCGGCATGACCTTCGCCGACGCCGATTTCCACAAACTGGTCAACCTGGGCACGCCTCCCGTGCTGATGCGGGTGGCCCAGGCCGAGGTCGCGCTGCGGAACCGGGGGACGGGCACGCCTCATCTGTGGGCGCTGGCCCCTACCGGGGAGCGGACCGAGGAGATTCCGCTGACGGTCCAGGACGGCTCCGTCGCCGCAAGGATCGACCTGGGTGCGCTGCGCAACGGCCCGACCCCCTATTTTGAATTCGTCCGCACGGAATAACCCCAATCGCTACCCGTATGTCTCTTTCCCCGTCGATGCCCCTTACCTATTTCTCCGCAATGGAGGAGGAAGGAGATCATTCCTACGATCCCGAAGCGGGGCTGCTTTGGGCAAGGGAAGCCAAGTCTTCGGTCCATGTGTCGCCGAGTTCCACGCCGCGGCACGCCGTCCGGGAATCGCTCTATTACGCCTTGGTGCTCTTCGAAAGCGGCCAGCCCGAGCGTGTCGAACGGGCCCGGACCCTCGTCGAGCGGGTCATCGGCCTGCAGGAAACGTCCGATCCCGAGAGTCCGCGCTACGGGCTGTGGCATTACTTCGCGGAAGAGTCGGTCCTGGAATGGACCTTCCCCGACTTCAACTGGGCCGATTTCAACGCCATGGCGCTCCTCCTGATCCATCACACGCAGGGACGGCATCTCACGGGTCCCTTGAATGACGCGATCCGGGAGGCCGTGAGGCGAGCGGCCCTCTGCGTGCGCCGACGCAACGTGGACGTCAACTACACGAACATCGCCGTGAAGGGGACCTTCGTCACCCTGGCGGCAGCCGAGTTGCTGGGGGATGCCGATCTTCTCTCCTATGCCCGCGATCGCATGCGGCGTGTCCACGCGGCGATTTTCTCGACCGATTCCGTTGCCGAATACAACAGCCCGACCTACGCGGGCGTTTGCCTGGGTGCCGTCATGGAGGTGGAGAACTTCGTCCTCGACGCCGGATGCCGGGCCCTGGCTTTGGAGATCGAGCACCGCCTCTGGCTGACCCTGGCGCGGCACTTCCATGCGGCGAGCGGGGAACTGGCGGGGCCCCATTCCCGGGCCTACACGACGACGATTGCCGATTCCCCCGCGCTCCTCGGCTCCCTGATCGAAAAGGCGACGGAGGGGAGCGTCCGCTATTCCGTCCAGAAGCGGGATCGGGAGCCGTTCGACGCCATTTACGGCCATTTTCTCAAGCCCGACGTTCCTGCGGCCGCCCTTGCTTTACTCCGGGATGACGGGAGGCGGGAGGAGCTGCGGGAGGTGGCGCAGCGCTTCCCCGAAGGGAGTGCGGCGCGTACGACGACATATATCGCTCCCCGCTTCTCCGTCGGGACGGTCAACTTCCAGGACGGCTGGGAACAGCGGCAGAACCTGATCGCCTACTGGCCCCTCGCGTCCGGCGGTGCGGGGAGGAAGACGGGATGGCTCCGGCATCGTTATCTCCACGATGCGCGGCCGTGTTGCAGCGGTTTCTTCGCGGCGGCGCAGAGGGAGGGGACGATCTTGGCGGGAAGCTTCGTCGGCGACTTCGCCGACCACCACGTCAGCTTCCCGGTGTCCGGCGTGCGGGCTTCCTTCCTGGGGCCGGTGATCGAGGCCGACTTCGGCGGGGAGCCGTTCGAGGTCATGGCTGGGGGGCGTGCCGTGGCGCACGACGGGGAGATCGATTTGGAGGTCGGGACGGAGGTCCGGCTCCGCAGTTCGGGCCTCGATATCGTTTTCCGCCTCCTCGGGCACGGCGGAGGCGGAGGAGAGACCTTTTCTCCCCGGCTGGTGCGGCGCACGGGAGGGGTCGGGATAGAAATGCCCCACTACCGCGGCCCGGAACGGGAGTGGCAGTGGGCTGACTTCGCCGGGGCCCACACCTTTTACGGTTTGGCAATCGTACCGCAGGATGCCGCCGCCCCCTTTGAAAGGGGCGAAGTCGTCCGCGAGGGAGAGGCCTGGATCGCGCGGTGGCAGGGCTTGACGGTCTCGACGCCTGCCACGGTCCTGGGGCTCTTCGGCATTCGGGCTTTCTACGCAGAGACGCAGGAATGAATTTCGCGTCCCCCGGCGTCCCTCATCGCCCCGCATCGGCCTCGACCGGGGAGGGGACGGTTTATAGCGCCGGGACCCTCCGGTATACGGCGGGTGGCCTGGCGGTTCTCTCGGTTTGGCTTTTGGGAGGAGACTTCGCCTTCACCTTTTTCGAGAGCATCTTCGGGAAGTTCGTCCCCCTCTACCTGCGGGAGCTCCATGCCTCCAATGCCCTCATCGGCGTCATGACAGGGAGCTTCGCCGGACTGGTGAACGTCTTCTTCCTGCCTGGCATCAGCCAGTGGAGTGATCGGACGCGGACCGGCCTCGGGCGCCGGATCCCGTTCCTCTACGTCGTCGCCCCGTTGACGGTGCTGGCCCTGTGGGGGGTCGGCCTGGCTCCGGAGGGGGCGTCCTGGTTCCATGCCCACGTCGGGGCCCGCCTGGCGCCGGGCCTCTCCCGCGGGGGGACGATCCTGACGTTCCTCTGCGTCTGCGTGGTCTCCTTCCATTTCTTCAACATGATCCTGGTGAACGCGTACAATTGGCTTCTGCGGGACGTGGTGCCGATCGCGTGCATGTCCCGGTTCCTGGCCTGGTTCCGGATCATCAGCACCCTCGCTTCCGTCGCCTTCCTCCGATGGGTTTTCCCCCACCTGATGACCCATCGCCGGGAGGTCTTCCTGGGCGTGGGGCTTTTCTACCTCGTCGTCTTTCTCCTCATGTGCCGCAATGTGAGGGAAGGGGAATACCCTC
>CAISZB010000262.1 GCA_903889845.1 uncultured Verrucomicrobium sp.
AGACCGCCGTCGGCGGGTTCCAGAAGCGATTTCCGAGCCGGATCGGCGGGGGAGACGGCCAAAACCGTCGAAACCAGCCACACCGCGGACAGAAAAAAAGCCAGCGCCTTCATCGGTGCTGCGGCCGTCGCCGGCCTCGGAAAGGAAATCGCCATACCTCGTCTCTACAGATCTATTTCGATGCCGCCAGTTCCCCCGCTTCCTCTTCCTCCCCGACCCATTCCGGGGAGGGGAAGCAGGCGTCGCCGCCGCAGTCGGAAGAGGGCAACCCCTCCCCGCCCAGGTCGAGCGCCTGGCGGGCCTTCTGCAGCGCCGGTTTCAGGAGGCCGTAGCCGAGGTCGTGGCTGGAGAGCCGGTGCCGCAGGCAAAGTGCGGCGGCGACGGCGCACGATTCCCCGAGCACCATGAAGACCGGCTCCATCCGTGCCGACCCGTAGGCGATGTGGGAGGCGGAGAGGCAGACCGGCACGAAAAGGTTGCCCACCGATCCCCGCTTCGGGATCACGGCACGATAGGAAATGGGATAAGGTTTTCGCATCCAGACCTGGACATCCCCTTCGTTCAACACGCGTCCTTCCCGAATCATGCGCTGACAATTGTGGGAGTCCATCCCATAAGCGCCGTAGCCGACGGCATCTTCAGCGCACCGGTACCCCCGGCAATCGAACTCCGTGACGACGTAATCGGAGACCATCCGCCGCGCCTCGCGCACATAAAGCTGGTGGGGCCAGTGCGCCGAATCGGGAAATTCGTCGGCGGCCAGACCCCAGCGGGACATCTCCCGCCGGACCTCGGCGGGCACCCGCTCGTCGTTCGCATAGAACCAGAACAGGCCCCGCTGGTATTCGACGTGGGCCTGGAAGATCGCCTCGCGCCGCGCGTACCCGGCCTCGGGATAGTCGTGGCTGGCGCCGATGAAGTCGGTGGAGAAGGCGCCGTGATTGTTCGTGTCGGTCTTCCCTCCCCGGATCGCGTCGAACTTCACGAAGAGATCGCGCCATCCCGCGCGCAGGTAGCGGGCCAGCAGCTCGTAGCGCTCGGGCTCGTACCCTTCCGGCTTCGCGAAGGGAATGCGGTCGGCCCGCTGCGTCAGGCACATCCGGAAGTTGTACGCCTGCACCTTCCGGTCCCCACTCCCCTGGGGGGCGACGGGCTCCGTCGCGATGCCGGGCAGGACACCGCTGGAGGGGTCCCCTTCCCGCCGCCAGGGGGAGACGGGGAGGACGAACTGATGGTGCTCCCGGATCTGGACGCCGTTCATCAGCTCCCCGTAGGCCGCGTTGCCCTCGCGCCCCACGGTGTAATCGACGCCCGCCTTCGCCAGCAGGTCTCCCTCGTACGTCGCGTCGATGAAGAAGGCCGCATCGACCTGCAGACCGCTCTCCATCCGGATCGAACGAATCGTTCCATCGACGACTTCGACCGATTTCAGGAACTGGAAGGGGATCGGGGCGATCCCCGCCTCCCGCAGCATCGCGGAAAGGACCTTCAACGCCGCCGAGGGCTCGAACGTCCATTCCTCATTCTCCCCGTAATGGGCGCCGAGGCGACGATAGAACTCGCGGGAAAGCCCGCCGACGATCTTCTTGTCGCCGAAGTCGGTGTACCCCAGCCCGCCCGTCGTCATCCCTCCGATCGTGTCGGAGTTCCCCAGCAGCACCACGCGCAGCCCTTCCCGCTTCCCGGCAATGGCGGCGGTGACCCCGGCGGCCGTGGCTCCGTAAATGCAGAGATCGCAGGCGAGGCGCTCTCCCTCCCGCTTTCCGATTTCAGGTTGGTAATAGGTGGGCTGTTTCATGGGCTGGACTGGTTTGATTTGAGTGATAGGCGGTTAACGAAGGGAGGCCTGATGCAAGAAGTCCTCAGTAGGCGGGGTGGCACGGGACTTGAAGACGAGCAAGTTTTCGCCGGCGATCTGCTCGAACTCCACATCGGCGTCAAACGAATCGCCGACCGAGACGAGCGGGATCTTATCTGCGGTGAAGGGAACGAAGATCTCCTTGATGCCCCCCGGCGGAACCGCCCGGGGAGCGACCGTCGCGGTCTGCCCGGGCGGGGTCAACGTTTCCGAATCGTACAGGGCGATGCAGCCCAGGTCCTTGTTGAAGTAGGCCACCGTGTGACTCTGGTTTAGCGTGCGAGTGAACCCGGCGTAGCGTACGTCATCGATCTTCGGCTTTTTGTCGGCAGGGAGGCAGAACGCCTTGAGCTGCTCGCGCGTAAAGCGAACGAGGATTTGGCAAGGCGCACCCTCCGGCGTGAGAAGCGTAAAGAAATCGCCGTCGTGGTTCAGAGCACTGTCGGCATCGAAACCCTTCACCTGACCCTGGAGTCGAAGCGTCTTTCCGCTGTATTGGAAAGCGGCCGTCTCCCGGTCCTTGCTGAAAACCTCAACGATCTCTTCTGCCTTGGCCAGTGTGCTCCCGGCGGCTGGCGGAAGGGGGCTTTGCCCCGCCGGGACTTCCCGCAGCACGGCAGGAGAGGGGGTCGTCAGCATCGCGATTCCGGCCAACACAATGCCCGTGATACCAGCCATCCTGATCAATCCGTTTTTCTTCATGACACGTCTCTCTCTTTCTCTCACTTGTTCTTGTACCCATTGGGGGAAGGTGACAACTCGACCCTCGCGTAGGAGGCCGATCCGAGGTGGGCCTGGAAGGAACCGCTGAGGCTGGCCCGCCCGCCGCCGTGCGCGTCGCCCAGGGCCTGGATATTCGCATAGCAATCGAGGAGGAAGACCTTCGCTTGGGGCGGCAGCCGCAGGCTCGCCTTCGGCACCGCGATTTCAATCTCGTACCCGGAGCCATTCGCCCTCTGCGAAAGACGGGCCCCCGGCACCGGCTTGATCTTGGCATCGACAAGCTTCGGCTTGTCGGCTCCCTTGCCGGGAACGGCGATCACCTGGAACGCGGCTCCCTCGTTCTCCGGGGCGATGAACAACTCCAGGGACGATCCCCCCCAGGGCACTTTCCCGAGCAGAACCTTCGAGTCATCGACCTGGAAACGGAACCGCAACTCCTTCCCGGCATCGTCAATCCACCCCTTGACCGCAGGCGTTCCCGCGAGGGCGATTTGAAGCGCCGGATCGGCTCCTCCGGCCCGGAGGACTTTCCGGGGCCGGGACAGGAGATCGACGGCGAGCACTCCGGCGGGGACCTCCTCGACCGTCACCCGGAATCCTTCGTGGACCGCCGCAGGCAGGGTGAAGGGAAGCGGCACCCGGTTCGTCCCGCCCGCCACCACCTTCACCCGCGCCGTCTTCCGGCAAAGGACCGTCCCGTCCCACCGCCGCAGCGCGAACGCCAGGCGCAGCGAGACCGCCTCGGCGCGCGGGTTGGAGACCCGGAGTTCGACGCCCCGGCCCTTCGCCGCAGGGACGACTTCCGCCAGGACGCGGTCGCCGGTCCCGGCGAAGGAGCGCCCCGTCCCCCGGATCGTCGGCGCGAAGTCCCCAAGGAAGCCGAGCTTCTGGTGCGCCTCGATCAGCTCGTCGCACATCGCCCAGATCTTGTCGAGGGTCAGCGTCGCCGCCGTGTTCGGATCGGCCATCACCGCATGATAAATGTGCTCCCGCTTGCCCGTGAGCGCGGCCTCGACGGTCAGGGCCTGGACGGCGATGTTGCTCTGGCAAAGCATCGCCAACTGCGGCGGCAGGCTCCCCACGTGGACCGGCCGCAACCCCTGGGCATCGACGAGGCAGGGCCCCTCGACGCAGGCGCCGAGCGGCAGATTCTCGATCTGGCCCGTGTTGGGGACGTTCCCGTAGATCACGCGCGGCACCCCGGTCTCCCGCGAATGGATGATGAAGGAACCGTATTCGTGCGTCTGGGGGCCGACCTCGATCTCCCCGCCCGTTCCCAAAAGCTGCGCCTCCGTGGCCTTCCACGTTGCGATTACCCCCTCGCACCGGCGCAGGTATTCGTCGAGCGGGATATCGAACGCCTCGACGGTCTTTCTCCCGTGGTGGATGAAATAGGGCAGATACTCGCTCTGGTGCTCGCTCGATTCCGTGACGAAGTAGCCCGTGCGCCGCATCATCTCGAAGCGGACCTTGTCCCGGTGGAACGCGGGGTCCTCCAGCTTGCGGAACAGCAGGGGATAGGCGTCCTGCCCCTTGTATTCGAACCGGAGAAAGAACGCCATGTGGTTGATCCCGGCAACGAGGTAGGAGACGTCGTCGTAGGAAAGGCCGACATCATTGGCGAGCTGTTGCGAGGTGCTCTGCACCGAATGGCAGAGGCCGACATGGGGAATCCCGACCGCCCGGGCGACGCCCCAGCAGCACATCGCCATCGGGTTCGTGTAATTGAGGAGGAGGCACCCCGGCGCGCCGACCTCGGCGATGTCCCGGGCGATCCCGTTGATCACCGGGATCGTCCGCAGGCCCCGGAAGACGCCGCCCACGCCGAGGGTGTCGGCGATCGTCTGTCGCAGGCCGTACTTCTTCGGGATCTCGAAATCGACCACCGTCGCCGGCTCGTACCCGCCGACCTGGATCGTGCAGATGACGTAGCTCGCCCCCCGGATCGCCTTGCGCCGGTCGAGCGTCGCCTCCACCTTCGCGGCGACGCCGAGCTTCGCCACCATCCTCCGGGCCATCACGGCGGCGACCTCCAGCCGCGCCGGATCGACGTCCATCAGGGCAATCGTGGCGTCGGAGAGTTCGGGGAACTGGAGGATGTCTCCCAGGAGGTTCTTAGCGAAGACAACCGACCCCGCCCCGACCAAGGCGATTTTGATACTCATACAGCTCCCCCCATCCTCCCCTCCCGACCGCCAAACATCAAAATGATTGGAATTCCGATTTTATTTATTTCATTATCGATATTTATCATTCACCTCACTTTGACAGAGCCTTCCGTGAAGGTGCCTCCTCCCAAGCGGTGCGCAGGGTTCTACCGTTCCGGTTTCTCCCAAAGCTTGCCCTTAACACCTCGTCGCTGCTACCGTTCCAAACTCAAAGCATGACTAAAAGCTGGCGTGAAAATCGAAGGGTCTTATCCCTTATAATTTCGCGTATTTCTTCGCACACAGCAGTAATCTACTCTGAAGGGCTCGTGGCGAAACGGCAAACGCGCCAGACTTAGGATCTGGTGGAGAAATCCTTGAGGGTTCAAGTCCCTCCGAGCCCACTTGCTTTTCAGGCCTGCCACGCCTACCCTCCCCCGATGCGTCTTCGGCTTTTCCCGGCAGCGGCCCTTTCCCTCGTCCTGCTCGCCCTCCTCTCCCCGCTCCTCTGTCTCGGCTTAGGCGGCTGCGCCGACACCAAGGGGCAGTTCACCCCGCTCCCCAACCAGCCCCTCACCTTCCGCTACTACGGGCACGGCTTCGCCTACGTCATCACCACGACGGGCGTCCGCATCGCCCTCGACCCCTACGGGGACGACACCGTCCACTACCCCTTCCCGGAGCGCCTCCCCGCCGACATCGTCCTGGCCAGCTGCGAGCGCGAGGACCACAACGCCAGCTCCCGCCTCTTCGGCGCGCCGCAGGCCTTCCGCAGCGTCACCGGCATCGGCCTGAACAACGCCCGCGGCCTCCTCTTCCGCGGCACCCGCACCTACCTGGACAAGGAACAGGGCGCCCGCGGCGGGACGAACACCGTCTTCAGCTTCTCCATCGACGGCGTCCGCATCGTCCACCTCGGCAACATCGGCCACGTCCTCTCCGCCACCCAGCGGGAAGAAGTCGGCTCGGCCGACGTCCTCTTCCTCCCCGTCGGGAACAAGGACCTCACCCCCGCCGACCTGGCCCGCAACGTCTCCGACCTCAACGCCCGGATCGTGATCCCGATCTGCTACGGGACCCAATACTCCGGCAACCTCGACC
>CAISZB010000263.1 GCA_903889845.1 uncultured Verrucomicrobium sp.
CCCGCCGACGGCGGTCTCGCTGTCTGCCCGCCGAACGAGGAGGCGCGGTGGGTGTGGAAGCTCGACGCCGGGGCGCCCGAGCTCAAGGCGGCCTCGGCGCTCCAATGGACGCTCCATTACTGGGACGGCAAGGAGGCGAAGGGGGAAGGGCCGGTCGCAGCTGCCCCCGGAGGTATCCCGTTTTCCTTCAAGCCGGGGCGGCTGGGCTGGGCGCGGCTCGACGCGCGCCTGGTCGATGCGAAGGGGCAGGCGGTCCTCTCCGAATCGACCTCCCTTTCCGTCGGCGTTCCGGGCCGCGACAAGACGCGGGCCTTCCGCTACGGCTTCTGTTCCCATGCAGACTGGCTGAAGGAGGACGAGCGGCGGCTCCTCATCGCGGCCCTTGGCGCCTCGGGCGCCGATATGGTGCGCGATGTGCCGGAGTGGAGCGGCCTGGAGCCGCAGGAGGGCAAGTGGACCTTCGACCGCTTCGACCATTTCGTCGATGCGATGACCGGGTTCGGGATCGAGGTCCAGCCGATGCTCGGCTTCACCACGAAGTGGGCCAGCACGGGCGATACCGGTTCGAAGGATTGGCACCAGTGGGCGAACAAGATGCCCCGGCTCGACGCGTGGCTCGATTATGTGAAGACGATGGTGACCCGCTACGGGGACCGGATGCATTACTGGGAAGTGTGGAACGAGCCCGACCACATCTTCTGGCTCGATACCCCGGAGAATTATCTCCTCCTCTTCAACAAGACGGCGGAGGCGATCAAGCAGGTCAATCCCGATGCCAAAGTCCTCAACGGGGGGTTGACCCTCATCGACACCGACCAGGATGTCGCGGTGCGGAAGAATCTCTTCGCCAAGGGGGACCGGACGAAGTGGGATGTCTTCGTCTTCCATAGCTATATGACCCTGCAGCAGCTCCTCGACAAGACGCGGGAAATCCGGCGCGTCATGAAGGCGAGCGCCCTGGACGGGATGCCGATCTGGCTCAACGAGAGCGGGACCCACACGCTGGTCCCCGACGGGGAGCGGACGCAGCTCCTTCAGCTCGTGAAGAAGATCTCGGTTTCCCCGGCCCTCGGCTTCGGGTCCTACTTCTGGTACGATCTGCGGGACGACGGCATCGACTCCAGCACGATGGAACACCGGATGGGGATCGTCGATTACTACTTCCGTCCCCGTCCCGCCTTCGGGGCCTACCAGAACCTGGTCCGCGAGTTGGGATCGCGAACCTACTTCGCCCCGGAAAAACCGGCGGCGCTGCCCGGCCCCGACGGGACGGGGATCTGGCTCCAGGGCTACGCCGGAGCCCTGGGCGGGGAGCACCGCTTCGTGGCGTGGCGCGAGGGTCGGATGTCGAGCCCCGTCATGCTCTTGTGGCCGGAGGGGACGGAGCTGAAGGGGGCCGACGACGTCATGGGCAATCCGCTGGAGACGTCGCGCCTCGGGAAATACACTGTCGTCGCCTTGGGGGAGGAGCCGGTCTACCTCGCCGTCTTCGGGAAGGCGGCCTATCCCCAGACGGCTTCCTTCCTTCGGCTCCCGTCGGTGGCGGGGGCGCTTCCGGGCTCCTCGCAGACCTTCACTGTCCGCGTCCACAACCCGACGGGGGAGGCGCTGCAACTCGTCCTCAAGGGGACGCTCGCTGGAAGCGGCAAAACCCTCTCTCTCTTCGAGGCCCCGATCGCCCTCCCGCCGGGAGCGGAGCAGGCGGTGCCGGTCACCGTGGCCTGGCCCCAGGACCTGCCGCCGAAGGGGCGGATCGACGTCGAGATCCAGTTCGCGGGGGCCGGCGCCGGTCCGTCCCTCCATGCCAGCCTCCCGTTCGAAACCACCCGGGTGATCCCGCGGACGGGCGGCGGGAAGCTGCAGATCGTCCTCAATCAGCGGGAGAACATCGTCAATCTGTCCGAGGGGCTGGCCCAGGCCGACCGCGATTGGAAGGGGCCCGACGACCTTTCCGCCACGGCCTCCCTCGACTACGACGACACGGCGCTCCACGTCGCGATCGACGTCCAGGACGACATCCACTTTCAGGAGGGCAACCTCTACAAGCTGTGGGAGGGGGACGGGCTCCAGTTCGGCATGAAGCTGAGCGATGCCGACCCCTCCTACCTCCAGGCCAACATCGCGCTGGTCCCCGGCAAGGACCCGCTGACGTGGGTCGACAACGGGCCCTCCTCCGGGCGGATCGTGGTCGGGGGGTTGCCGGGCGAGGTGGGGCGTTCCGTGGAGCGGCAGGGGACCCACACCCTGTATCGGATCGATTTGCCCTGGGCGGCCCTCGGATCGGACGGGGTCCCGAAGGATGCTTTCCGGTTCAGCTTTTTGGTCAACGACAACGACGGCAAGGGGCGGAAACAGTGGGTGGAACTCTCCCCCGGGATCGGCAGGCAGCAGGACCCGGCGCTGTTCCCCCTCTTCTTTTGCAAATGACGGCGCGGGCCTGAATCCAACCCCGGTCGGCGGCGCAGGCCGCCCCGGCTTCCGACGATGACATTCACCGATCTCTCCAGTCCCCGCGGCGTCGCGCTGGTCGTCACGCTGGCGATTCTGACGCTGCTGACGGTCCTGCTGCTGACCTTCGTGAGTGTCATGACGCAGGATCGGAACGCCACGGCGAATTACGTCCAGGTCCTGCGCGCCGACGAGATCGCGCTCAGCGGCCTCGACCAGATCGTCTCCCAGCTCCAGGCCGAG
>CAISZB010000264.1 GCA_903889845.1 uncultured Verrucomicrobium sp.
CGATGCGGCCGTCCTGATCCGCCAAGGCTTCCGCCCCCACGTGATCCTGGCGGCGCACCGCTACTTCGACCTCAAGGGGGACAACTTCATCGTCGAGGCGGAGCGGCTGCTTCCCGGGGTGGTCGTGGTTTACACGGTCACCGCGCAGCAGATGGGGGCCCTGGGCATGCGGATGACGCTGAGCGGGCAGGGCTACATGTTGCTGAACCTAGACTGGCAGCCGCCGGAGATCATCCAGGCCGTCCGCCTCGCCTTCCAGCATTACCGCCTGAAGACCGAGACGATGCAGCTTCGGGACAAGAAGTCCCGGGAATCGACGGTGTTGACGAAGGTCCGGGAGGAAAACCGCATCTCCCAGCAGCGGATGGCGACGGAGACCTCCGACCTGGCCCGGAGCCACTTCCAGCTCATCGCCGTCCTGGGCGAACTTCTGGGGGCACTCGACCCGGTTCACCTGACGAACCACGCCGTCCACACCGCCTACGTTGCGAAGGAGATCGCCAAGGCGATGAACCTGCCGCACAAGGAGCAAATGATGATCGTCGTCGGCGCGCTCTTTCACGACGTGGGGAAGTCGGTTCCTCCCATCGCCGGGCCTATTCCCCAAGCCGTCCTGTGGGGCGATCCCGCCGGGCTCCCCCCCACCGAGCGGGCGCTCTACGAGAAGCACGTTCCCGACGGCCTCGCCGTATTGTCGAAGACCGGCCTGCCGGAGGCGATCGTCAACCTCGTCGCCGCCCATCACGAGCACCTCGACGGGAGCGGATTTCCTCACCATCTCTCCGGGGAGGCGATTCCTGTCGCGGCCCGGGTCATCGGCGCCGCCGACGCCTTCCACAATGCCGTCTACCGCAAGGAACTGGGGGGGACGATCGCGCAGCGGGTCGAGGCCGCGTTGGGGTCGATCCGGGCGAGGGAGTCCCAGTTCGGTGAGGCCGTCGTGACGGCCCTCTTCTCCGTGGCCGACCACCTGGACGAGGCTGCTTCCGTGGCCTTCGAGCGGGAATTGCTCGAATGGAATTGGGCCGAACTCTTCCCCGAGATGGCGGAACTCCACGCCCGCTATTCCGCCGCCGCGGCGGCGGAAGAGGCGGCCTAGCCGCCACTTTCTTACTTCAGCGGCACCATCGTCCGCTTGTGCCGTTCGAAGACCGGCACTTCCCGCAGGCCGAGGGCCTCGACGAGCGGGGCCAGCTTCTCGTATCCCTCGCCCAATTGGACGTGGGAGTGGGCGTCGGAGGAGAAAGTGATCGGGATGCCCAGGGCGATGGCCCGGCGGAGGATCGCCTCGGAGGGGTATTGCTCGTTCACCGGCTTGCGCCAGCCCGCCGTGTTGATCTCCATCGCCAGGTCGGCCTTCTTGATCTTTTGGAGCAGGGGCTCGAAGAAGGGCAGAGGATCCCCTGCGGGGCGGAAGCCGTGGATCTTCACGAGGTCGAGGTGGGAGAGGCAGTCGATATGACCCTGGTCGATCATGAGAGCGACCTGCGCGGCGTAATCCTCGTAGATCGCCTCGACGGGCCGCTCGGCGAATTGGGCCGTCTGGTCGGCGGAGTCGAACATCTTCTCCTTGCCCGCCAGGTAGTGGACGGAGCCGAGGACGAAGTCGAGCCGGTCCCAGTTCTTCTCGACCCAGGCGCGTCCGGAGGCGGAGGTCTCCGGATCGTTGTCGAGTTCGATCCCGGCGCGGATCGCCAGGTCGGGGTTCGCCTCGCGGAAGCGGTCGAGGGCGTCGAGGTCGACGGCGGCGCAGTAGCGGTCGTGGTCGGTGAAGGCGATGTCCCGCAGGCCCTTGGCGCGGGCCGACTC
>CAISZB010000265.1 GCA_903889845.1 uncultured Verrucomicrobium sp.
AGGGGAAGGGGCATAGAACCCCGGCCCGAAGGGTTGCCCCTAAAAGGCTTTCCCTCGGTGTTGCTCGCGGCTTATGTGTCTCAACGGACACACCGCGCCGCTCGCGCCTTGATGGAAAGCCTTTTAGCGGCAACGCGACCCGTCGGAAATCGCTAACACGACCTAGGCGGCCAGGGCCAGAGGCTTCGATCCGATGGCCTGGATTGCCGATGGGGGGGCCGGGGCGATGCTTGAGGCGGAGGAGAGCTGCTGGACAATGACGCCGTACCAGCCCAGGCCTTTGTAGGTCTCGTAGCCCACGGTCCGGAAGAAGCCGACGACGCGGCCCGCCCCGTCGGTGTAGCTGCCGGAGGCCTTCTCCTCGTTCTTCAACGGGTAGACCTCGGTCAAGACCCCCTCGCCCTGCGTCGAGGCGATGACGCGGTATTTCGAGTCGAGGATCATGCACCGCGTCTTCGCCTTTTCCTCCGGGGCGAGGCGGACGCTGTCGACGACGGTCCGGGACTGGGCGGCCCAGTCGAAGAAGATCCCCAGGACGCCGACGGTGCGGCCGTCCTCCGTGCGGATCGGGGCGGCGTAGGTCGCCACGGTGGAGGAGAAGGTCGGCTCGTGGACGATGTCGGCGACGGCGTAGGCGTCGGTCCCCTTCGCGTTGATGGCGTCCTGGAACCAGGAGGTGTGGGAGACGTCCTGGGAGAGGGCCGCCGGGTAGCGGCTCTGGCGGCCCGTGGCGACGACGCGGCCGGAGAGGTTCACGATCCAGAGGTCGAGGTAGACGGTGTAGGCGCCGAGGATCACGCCGAGGCGTTGCGCGGCGTACCGGGTCGTCTCCGGGGAGGGCTGTTCGGCGGCCTCGACGACGGCGGCGTCGGTTGCCCACCAGCGGACGTCGCAGGAGCGCTCGTAGAGGTTGCGGTCGACGATGTCGATCATGTTGCTGGCGAGATCGACGAGGCGCGTGCCGCGGATCTGCCGGACGAGGTCGTTGCCGTGGGCGGCGAGGTCGCCGACGCGGGTGCTGAGTCGGTTCTGCAGTCCGTCGGCGATCGTCGTGATTTGTTCGGAGATGGTGTGAATCTCCTGGGCGACGACGGCGAAGCCCTTCCCCAGGGCGCCGATCCGGGAGGCCTCGATCATGGCGTTGATCGCGATGGTCTTCGTGCGGCGGGTGACTTCATGGATGTCTTTCGTGCCGCGGGAGGTGAGCTGGGAGATTTCCTGGGTTAACGCAACGACTTTCTCGGGCATGGTGGGGGAGGAGGGTGGGAGTTAAAAAAGGAAGAAGAGCCTTCCTGGGGAGATTAACATGGAATTCGTTGATTGAGTACGGGTTGCAATGATTTTATGGGTTAAAAAATGCATCGAAATGATGAAGAAAATTCATTCCATATCAAAAAATGAAGAATAGGTTATCCGGTAAAATGGGGAGGGGAGCGGGTTACCAAGGGCAAGAAGGGGTGGATTGGGTGTGTTTTGATCCGGTGGGGGGGGGAAGGAGCCTATCGGCCCTTCGGGACCGGGTACAATCGCTTACGCTTGCCTGTACCGCTCCATGCCCACCGCGC
>CAISZB010000266.1 GCA_903889845.1 uncultured Verrucomicrobium sp.
AAGCGTAGCGATTCTACCCTGCCCCGAAGGGCCGCACCCTCACTCCCGAGCTCCCTCCAATCCCCACCCCCACCCGCCGGACGACTCCCGCCCAGTCCCGCCGCCGCTCCTGGCGGAAGAGCCGGGCTGTCGGATACCAGGCCGAGTCCTCCCGCCCGATCCGCCACCGCCAGTCGGCGCAGAACGGGAGCAGCAGCCACAACGGCTTCCCCAACGCCCCGGCCAAGTGGGCCGGGGAGGAATCGACCGAGACAATGAGGTCGAGTCCCGCCATCGCCGCCGCCGTGTCGTCGTAGCTCGTGATCTCCTCCGGTTCGGGAAGGAGGACCGTTGCCCGCCGCTGCAGCCACGCCCGCTCGTCGATGCTCTCCCCTTTCTGGAGAATCACCCAGAGGGCGTCCTGCCGTGCGAAGAGCGGCGCCGTTGTCTCCAGCGGCATCGAGCGGTTCCGGTCGTCGGGATGCTCGGGATTCCCCTTCCAGACCAGGCCGACGCGGAGACAGCCTTGCGCGACGGCGTCGATCCGCCTCCGCCAGGCCGCCGCCTTTTCGGGATCGGGGGTGAGGTAGGGGATCGGCTTCGGGATCTCCGCATCGGAGTGGGTCCGCAGGACGGCGGGAAGGCTCGTGATCGGGAGGCGGAAATTGAGGGAAGCGGGAATCTCCTCGACCGGATAAAGTTCGACTCCCGGCAAGCTCCGGCGGAAAAGGTCATGAAACGTCGGCGGAGCCTGGAGCGAACATTCTGCCCCAGCCGCCTGCAGGATCGGAAGATAACGGACCATCTGGAAAACATCGCCCCAGCCCTGCTCCGCCTGCAGCAGAATCCGCTTCCCCCGCAGCGACGCCTCCCCGTCCCACATCGGCGCGGGGACCCGTTCCAGCACCTTCTTATACCCCTGCTCCAACCGCCGCTCGTGAAACGGCCACCCCTCGCGGAAGCGGCCCAGGGAGAGGAGCGTCAACCCGTAGTTCCACGCCGCCTCGGTCTGTTCCGGGCAGAGGGCGAGCGATTTCTCGTAGACGGGAATCGCCTCCTCGTGCCGGTTCAGGCCGACGAGGGCCGCCGCGATGTTGCTGTGGAGCGCCGCCAGCGGGGGCGGGGCCGCTTTCCCCTCCTGCAACGCCAGGGCCCGCCCGTAGGCCTCCAGCGCTTCCTCCATCTCCCCCAGCCGATAGAGCGCCGCACCGAGGTTGCCGTGGAGGGCGCCCCATTCGGGACGCATCGCCACGGCCCGGCGATGTTCCGCAACAGACTCCTCAAAGAGACCGAGGGCCTGGAGGGAATTGCCGAGGTTGCTCCGCATCGGGGCGATATCGGGCTGGAGGGCGAGGCCCCGGCGGTAGGCCTCGATGGCCTCCGCATGCCGCCCCCCGCGCTGGAGGACGTTGCCCAGGTCGCCCCACTGCGCCGCCGTCTGGGGGAGGGCCGGTCCGCCGTTCATGGGGAGAAAAGATCAGCGGCTCCACTCAAGCATCCGCTCAAGGGAGGGCAGGGCCTTCCGGGCCGTTTCGGGATCGACGGTCACCTCGGGGCCGCCCGTTTCGAGGGAGGCGGCGAGCTTTTCGAGGGTGATCTGCTTCATGAACCGGCAATCGGCGCAGGCGCAGAGATCGGTCGGCGCGGGGACGAAGGTCTTCCCCGGCAGCTCCCGGCGCAGCCGTTCGAGCATCCCCGACTCGGTCGCGATGATGAAGGCGGGGGCGGGGTTGTCGCGGCAGTAGTGGACCATCTTCTCCGTCGAGCAGACCTCGTCGGCCAGGAGGCGGACGGGGCGGGTGCACTCGGGGTGGGCGACGATGGGAGCGCCGGGATGGGCCTCGCGGATCTTCGTGAGGCTGGCGTGGGTGAACTCGACGTGGAGGTAGCAGTTGCCGTCCCAATAGCGCATCGGGCGGCCCGTCTTCTCGTGGACCCACTCGCCCAGGTTCCGGTCGGGCGCGAAGAGGATTTCCCGGTCGGCGGGGACGTTGCCGACAATTTTGACCGCGTTGCCCGAGGTGCAGATGACGTCGCTGAGGGCCTTCACCCCCGCCGTGCAGTTGATGTAGGAAACGACGTACAGGGGACGCCCGTCGGCGGCCTTGTTCGCATCGAGGTAGGCGGCCAGCTTCTCCGGCGGGCACGAATCGGCGAGGGAACACCCGGCGTCGAGGTCGGGGATGATGACCCGCTTGGCCGGGTTCACGATCTTCGCCGTTTCCGCCATGAAGTGGACGCCGCAGAAGACGATCCAGTCGGCCTCGGTCGCCTTCGCCTGGTAGGAGAGGCCGAGGGAATCCCCGACGAAATCGGCGACTTCCTGGATTTCCCGCACCTGATAATTGTGGGCGAGGAGGACCGCGTTCTTCTCCTTCTTCAGCCGGAGGACGCGCTCCTGGAGGGGCGAGAGCTTGACGGGGGGCAGCGGGGCCATGAAAAAATCTACTCGCGAAGGAGCGCCGATCAACCTTTCTTTGCGTCGTCCCCGCCGGAGAACGCCTGCCAGACGAGAAGCACGGCCCCGACGGTGATGCAGCTGTCGGCGACGTTGAAGGTGGGCCAGTGGTGGGCCCCGGCGTGGGCATCGATGAAATCGACCACCGCGCCCCGGCGCAGGCGGTCGAGGAGATTCCCGAAGGCCCCCGCGGCAAAGAGGGCGAAGAGGACATTGGTTCGCGCCGACCTCCAATCCGCTTTCCGGGCCAGGGCGATCCCGACGCCGATCAGCGCCACGACGACGGCGACGAGGAGCGCGTTGTTCCCCCGGAAAAAGCTGAAGGCGACCCCCGTGTTCCAGGCCACACTGAAATTCAGCCAACCGGGGATGACGACCTGATCCCGGACGACGAAGTGCCGCAACGCCCACACCTTCGTCCCCTGGTCGAGGGCGAGGAGGCCCAACACCAAGGGATAGAAAAAGCGATGGGGGCGAGACCAACGGCGGCGGGTGGCGTTTTCCATAATCAGGAAACCGCCTGCGCGCACCGGGCGCAGAGCGCGGGGTGAGCGGGATCGGTGCCAATCGTCTCCTCGTATTTCCAGCAACGGAGACACTTCTCCCCCTCGGCGCGGGTGACCTCGGCGGCGACTTCGGTGCCGGGCTTCAGCTTCAGGCGGGAAACGATGAAGACGAGCTTCAGTAACTCGGCATCGCTCTCGGCCACGTCGGGCGCGGTGAGAACAACCGAGGCTTCGAGGCTCTTGCCGATGACCTTCGCGGCTCGGGCTTTTTCCAGGGCCTCGTTGACGGTGGTGCGGAGGGCGAGGATTTTTTCCCAGCGATCATAAAAATCGGGGTACTCCGTATCTATGGAACCATTAAACGACTGACCACAAAGCTTCCACCGATTCGGGTAGGTTAAATTTACGGATTTACCTTCCGGAAATTTCTGAAGATGAATCGATTCCGTTGAACCAAGATACCCCCACGCCTCCTCAGCCGTGAAGGGAATGATCGGAGCAAGAAGCTTTAGTAGCGTCTCCAAAATTCGGCGCATCGCCGTCTGGGAGGAACGACGGGAAAGAGAGCCAGCCGCATCGCAATACATCCGATCTTTCAGGACATCGACATAGAAAGCTGAAAGTTCAACGGCACAAAAGCGATTGATGAAATGATAGACCTGATGGAACTCGTACTCTTCGTATGCCTTCCTCACGACAAGAACCAATTGATTCAACTGGCTCAAAATAAAACGATCCACCTCAGTCAACTCCGCATCGGCGACGGCATCCTTCGCCGGATCGAACCCGGCGAGGTTGCCGAGGAGAATGCGGAGCGTATTCCGCACCGAACGGTAAGTGTCGGCAACGTGGGTGAAGATTTCCTTCGAGAACGGGACGTCGTTCCGGTAATCCTCGCTGGAAACCCAGAGGCGGAGGATGTCGGCCCCGTACTCGTTGACGTAATCGATCATCCCCTTCGCGCCGCTCGACTTCGAAAGCTTCTTCCCGTCCACATCGACGACGAAGCCGTTCGTGAGGACGCTCTTGTAGGGCGGCACGCCGTTCGTCGCGACGGAGAGGAGAAGCGACGACTGGAACCAACCCCGATGTTGGTCGCTCCCTTCCAGGTAGAGGTCGGCGGGGAATTCCCCACGCCGCTTCAGGACGGCGGCAAAGCTGCTGCCGGAATCGATCCAGACATCGAGGGTGTCGGTCCCCTGCCGGAGTCCGGCGGGGTCGAGGCCCAGTTCCTTCGCCAGATCGGCGGTCGGCGTCTCGAACCAGGCATTCGTCCCCCGCGCCTCGGCGACGTCGGCGAACTTGCGGATCACCCCGGCGTCGAGGATCGCCGTGCGGTCGGCGTCCTCACCCTTGTAAAAGACGGGGATCGGCACGCCCCACGAACGCTGCCGGGAGATGCACCAGTCGGCGCGGCTCGCCACCGCGCCCTTGATCCGGTTGATGCCCCAGTCGGGAATCCACGTGACGTGATCGATGGCGTCGAGGGCGGCTTGACGGAAAGCGTCGACCTTGATGAACCATTGCCGGACGGCACGGAAGACGATGGGCGTCTTCGAGCGCCAGCAATGGGGATAATCGTGCGGGTAGGCTTCCTCGTTCCAGAGGTGGCCGCTGGCAGCCAGCATGTCGCGAATCAGCGGATTCGCCTCAAACACATTGATGCCGACGAGGGCGGAAACACCCGCCTCGGCAGTGAGGCGGCCCCGATCATCAACGGGGGCAAGGACCCCGAGGCCCTTGCTCTGGCCCAGCTGATAGTCGTCCATGCCGTGCCCCGGCGCGATGTGGACGAGGCCCGTCCCCGCGTCGGCGGTGACGAAGTCGCCCGTATGGACGGCGGAGAAGCGGTCGAGGAAAGGATGCCGGTACGTCGCCCCTTCGAGGTCGGCCCCCTTGGCGAACGCCTTCACGACCGGCGTTCCCTCGATGCGGGGAACCTTGGCTGCCAGCGCGGCGGCGACGATGACGATCTCCCCTTCGACCTCGCGGGCCTCATAGGCCAGAGTCGGCGAAGCCGCGACGGCGAGGTTCGCCGGGAGCGTCCACGGCGTCGTCGTCCAGATGACGAGGGAAGCCATCTGTCCAGACTTGGCAGGCAGCCCGAGTTTCTCCTTCCCCTCATCGGTCAGATTGAACTTCACCATCAACGCCGGATCGGTGCGCGGGGCGTACTCAATCTCGGCCTCGGCCAGGGCGGTCTGGCAGCCGGTGCTCCAATGAACGGGCCGGAGCCCTTCATAGACGAGTCCCTTTTCAACGAGGGTCGCGAAGGTGCGAAGAATCTCCGCCTCGTAGTCATGATTCAACGTGAGGTAGGGATGCTCCCAATCGCCCAGGACGCCCAGGCGCTCGAACTGGCCGCGCTGGAGGGCCACATACTTGCGGGCGTAGTCCTCGCTCGCCTTGCGAATGCTGACCGGGTCGCGCTTCTCCGGCGGCAACTCCTTCATCACCTTGTGCTCGATGGGAAGGCCGTGGCAGTCCCAGCCGGGGACGTAGGGGACGCGGAACCCGGCCATCGTCTTATACTTGATGACAATATCCTTCAGCGTCTTGTTCAACGCATGGCCCATGTGGGCATTGCCGTTGGCGAAGGGAGGGCCGTCGTGGAGGACGAACTTCGGCGCCTCCTTCCTCCGTTCCTGGATCTGCGCGTAAAGGCCCTCGCTCTGCCACCGGGACAGGAGGGCGGGCTCCCGCTTCGGAAGATCGGCCCGCATCGGGAAATCGGTCTTCGGCAGGAGGACGGTCTCTTTGTAACTTGGAACACTGGGAACGTTGGGAACGGTCTCGCTCATGGGGATCAGACTTTGGGGCTCAACTGGCGGAGGAGGCGGACGTCGTTCTCCCCGAAGAGGCGGAGATCGTTCACCTGATGGACCATCATCGCGATCCGCTCGATGCCGAAGCCAAAGGCGAAGCCGGTGTACCGCTCGGGATCGATCCCGGCATTGCGCAACACCTTCGGGTGGACCATGCCGCAGCCGCAGATTTCAAGCCATTCCTTGCCCTTCACCTGGTTACCGGGACGCGAGGCATCGACCTCGAAGCTCGGCTCCGTGAAGGGGAAAAAGTGGGGCCGGAAACGGAACCTCAAATCCTCGCCCAGGAGTTCCCGGAAAAAGAGTTCCAGCGTCCCCTTGAGATCGGCGAGGGAAACCCCCTCGTCGACGACGAGGCCCTCCATCTGGTGGAAGGCGATGCCGTGCGTCGCATCGATCTCGTCCCGGCGATAACACCGCCCGGGCGCGACGATCCGGACCGGCGGCGTCTTCCCCGCCGCGCCGAGGCCCTCCATCACCCGGATCTGGACCGGCGACGTCTGCGTGCGGAGGAGGAGACGTCCCTCCTTCCCCCCGGCGGCCAGCTTCAGGGAGCGGTCGGCCAGGTAGAACGTGTCTCCCTCGTTCCGCGCGGGGTGGTCGGGCGGCGTGTTGAGGGCGTCGAAGTTGTAATACTCCGTCTCGACGTCGGGCCCCTCCGCGAGGGCGAAGCCGAGGCGGCGAAAAATCTCGATCGCCCGGTCCCGGGCGGCATAGATCGGGTGGAGGCTGCCGACGGGGACCGGGCGGCCCGGCAGCGTGGCGTCGATCCCCGCCGTCTCCGCCGAGGCGGCCAGGGCGTTCTTCTTCTCCTCGAAGGCCCCGTTGACGATTCCCTTGAACTCGTTGACCAGGCGGCCCAGGACGGGGCGCAGCTCCTTTGGCGCGGCGCCGACCTTCTCCATCACCGGTGCGATCTTGCCGTTCTTGGAAAAGTAGGCGAGGCGGACTTCCTCAAGGGCGGTTGCATCGGAAGCGGCGGCGAGGGCGGCAAGGATATCGACGCGGAGGGCGTCGATCTGCTGGCGGATTTCGTTTTCCACGGTGGAGGAGGGGGAAAGAGGTTAGGATTCCGAAGGCGTCTCGGACGGGTGGGC
>CAISZB010000267.1 GCA_903889845.1 uncultured Verrucomicrobium sp.
CACGGGTCGTAGCAGCGGATGCCGTGCTCGACGCGGTTGAGCATCGTCTCGGTGATCTCGGTCCCCTTCACGTATTCCTTCGCGATCTGGGCGACGGTCTTGTTCATCGCCAGGTTGTTCTGGCCGGTGGCGATGATGAGGTTGGCCTTGAGCAGGATGCCGTCCCGATCGACGGTGTAGTCGTGGATCAGCGTGCCGCGAGGGGCCTCGCTGGCGCCGACGCCGCGCAGGTTGTTGATCCCCGCCTCGGCGCGGAGGTAGCCGGTAGTCAGCTCCTCGTCGTCCATGTAGCGCTCGATGAATTCGATCGAGGCCAGGATTTCGATCAGCCGGGCGTAGTGGTAGAGGAACGACGCGGTGACGGCGCCCTTGCCGAGGCTCTTGAAGTTCTTCAACTCCGTGTCGGCCTGGGGGACGCCGATCCGCTCCGCGATGTTGAGGCGCGCCAGCGGCCCGACCCGGTACATGCCGCCGGGGATCCCCTTCGGGACGTAGTAGGGGGACTTCAGGTAGGAGTTCTGGTTCGAGGCCTCGCCGATGTACTTGTCGTACTCCTGCACGCTGACCTGGTCGGCGACGATCTTCCCGTCGCTGTCGGTGAAGCGGAGGTTGCCGCCGTGGTGTTCCCACGAGCCGTCGGGCGAGATGAGGCCCATGAAAAGCGAGGGGAAGTTCCCGAAGGAGGCGATCTCCCGCTGGTGGGTCTCCATCGTCTTCTTGAAGAGGCTGATGCCGAGCTTCGTCGTCGCGTAGGCCTCGGGCAGCCAGGCGCGGATCTTCGCGCGGGCTTCCGGCGTCAACGGGTTGCGGACGCCGCCGGGGACGGCCCAGGCGGGGTGGATCTTCTTGCCGCCGAGGAGCTCGATGACTTCCTGGCCGAACTGGCGCAGGCGGATGCCGGCGCGGGCCAGATCGGGGTTCGCCGCGACGAGGCCGAAGACGTTGCGCTGCGCCACCGGCGTCTCCCAACCCAGGAGGAAGTCGGGGGAGCTGAGGTGGAAGAAGCTCAACGCGTGGCTCTGGACGATCTGCCCAAGGTTCATCAACCGCCGCAGCTTGTCCGCCGCGGGGGGCAGGGAGACGCCGAGGATGACGTCCCCGGCCTTGGCCGAGGTGAGGAGGTGGCTGACGGGGCAGATGCCGCAGATGCGGGGCGTGATGCTCGGCATCTCGAACATCGGACGGCCTTCGCAGAATTTCTCGAAGCCGCGGAATTCCACGACGTGGAACTCGGCATCGGAGACCTTGCCGGCGTCGTCGAGGAAAATGCTGATCTTCGCGTGGCCCTCGATGCGGGTCACGGGGTCGATGAGGATTCGTTTAGACATGGTTCAACCAAATTTGATGTCCGTGCCGGTCAGCTGCGGGGCCTTCCCCTCCAGCAACTGGCTTACGAACGATTTAATTCTCGGCGCCGAAGGGGGACAGCCCGTCAGGAAGTGGTCGACGTGGATCATCTCGTGGACGGGGATGACGCGCTCCAGGAGCGGGGGGACGATGCCGTCCAGCTTCGGGATGCAGGGATTGAGCTGCGCGGCCTCCACATAGGCGCGCTGCAGGACGTTCTCCTGGTTGCCGAGGCCGAGCTGGTTGCGGATGGCCGTCACGTTGCCCGTCACGGCGCAGTCGCCGAAGGAGACGACGATCTTCGTCCGGGCGCGGATCTTGTGGACCATTTCGATGTGGTCCTCGTTGCAGATCGCTCCCTCGATGAGGCAGACATCGACGTTCTCGGGATATTCCTTCGCATCGACGACGGGGCTGTAGACGACCTCCACCTGGGCGGCGAGGTCGATCAGGAACTCGTCCAGATCGAGGAAGGACATGTGGCAGCCTGCGCAGCCACCCAACCATACTGTTGCTAAGCGTGTGTGACCCATAGTTTTTTCTCCCGGGCGGTGACGACGTAGTCGAGATGGGAGCGGTCATGCTCCATCTCGGCGACGGTCGAGCCCTTGTTGAAAAGCGCCCCGGTGGGGCAGGATTGGACGCACTTGCCGCAGCTCGTGCAGGAATCGGCCTCGCCCCACGGTTCGTTGAGATCGCTGATGATCTTCGACTTGGCGCCGCGGCCGGCGATGCTCTTCGTTGCCGCCCCTTCGATCTCCACGCAGGCGCGGACGCAGCGGGAGCAGAGGATGCAGCGGTTGTGGTCCATGCCGAACCGCTCATGCGTGGTGTCGACGCCCCACTTCGGGAAGAGGTAGTCGTAGCGGACGTGGTCGACGCCCTGCTCGTAGGCCAGGGTCTGGAGTTCGCAGTGGCCGTTGGCGACGCAGACGGCGCAGACGTGGTTCCGTTCGGCGAAGAGGAGTTCGAGGGTCATCTTCCGGTATTTGCGGAGGCGGTCGCTCTCGGTCTTGATCTCCATGCCCTCGGCGATGACCGTGGTGCAGGCGGGGAGGAGCTTCGGCGTCCCGACGACCTCCACGATGCAGAGGCGGCAGGCGCCGACGTCCTTCATGCCGTCCAGGTGGCAGAGGGTGGGGATGTTGATTTTCGCATCCCTCGCCACCTGCAGGACCGTCGCGCCTTCCTCGGCGGTGACTTGCTGTCCGTTGATCGTTAGTGTTTTGGCAGCCATAATAGATTAGGTATTCCGTTCCCGGTTAGTGGGCCTTGGCCGTTCCGTTGGCGCCGACGGGCGCCCCGGTGGCGTCGGGCTGGAGCAGCGCCTCGTATTCGCTGCGGAAGAAGCGGAGCGTGCTCTGGATCGGATTCGGCGCGGTCTGGCCGAGTCCGCAGAGGCTGGTGTTCTTCACCATGTCGCAGAGTTCTTCGAGTTTATCGAGGTCGCGCTTCGTCGCCTTGCGCTGGGTGATCTTTTCGAGGAGGTGGAACATCTGGACGGTGCCGGCGCGGCAGGGGATGCACTTGCCGCACGACTCGTCCATGCAGAACTCCATGTAGAACTTCGCGATTTCGACCATGTTCGTCGTGTCGTCCATGACGACCATGCCGCCGGAGCCCATGATGGAGCCGAGCTTGCCGAGGGACTCGTAATCGACGGGGGTATCGAGGTGTTCCGCCGGGATGCAGCCGCCGGAGGGGCCGCCGGTCTGGACCGATTTCACGCTATGGCCGTCCGGGGCGCCGCCGCCCATTTCCTCGACGATCTGCCGCAGGGGGATGCCCATGGGGACTTCGATGAGGCCGTTGTTCTTGATCTTGCCGGTGAGGGCGAAGACTTTCGTCCCCTTGCTCTTCTCCGTGCCGAAGGAGGCGTACCAGTCGGCGCCCTTGTTGATGATGGCGGAGATGTTGGCGAAGGTCTCGACGTTGTTGAGGAGGGTAGGGCAGCCCCACAGGCCCTTCACGGCCGGGAACGGCGGGCGGGGACGCGGCATGCCGCGCTCGCCCTCGATGGAGGCCAGGAGGGCCGTTTCCTCGCCGCAGACGAAGGCGCCGGCGCCGATGCGGATATCGACGTTGAAGTTGAAGGGGGTCTCGAAGATGCCGGAGCCGAGGAGGCCGAGGGCCTTCGCCTGCTTGATGGCGATCTGGAGGCGGGAGATGGCGAGGGGATACTCCGCGCGGACGTAGAGGAAGCCCTGATCGGCCCCGACGGCGTGGGCGGCGATGGCCATGCCTTCGAGGACGAGGTGGGGATCGCTCTCCAGGACGCTGCGGTCCATGAAGGCGCCGGGGTCGCCCTCGTCGCCGTTGCAGACGACGTATTTCTTCGCGCCGGGGGACTTCGCCACGGTGCCCCACTTGATGCCGCTGGGGAAGCCGGCGCCGCCGCGGCCGCGGAGGCCGCTCTTCGTGATGGTGTCGATGATCGACTCGGAATTCATCTCCGTCAGCGCGTGATGGAGGGCCTGGTAGCCGCCGATGGCGAGGTAGTCCTCGATGTTCTCCGGATCGACGATGCCGCCGTTGGCGCGGACGATCTTCACCTGCTTGGCGAAGAAGGGATGCTGCGGGTCGCCCTTCTGGACGTCGCACGCGCCGCCCTTGAGGTGGGAGACGATGGCCTTCGCGTCGTCGGGCTTGACGAACTCGAAGAGCTCTTCCTTGCCCTCTTTGTGATCGACGCCGACCAGGGGGCCCTGGCCGCAGAAGCCCATGCAGCCGACGCGGCGCACTTCGACGTCGTTTTCGAGCCCGGCGGCCTTGACCTCGGTGGCGAGGTTCTTGTGGAGAACGTCGGACTGGGAGGAGATGCACCCGGCGGAAAGGCACGTGCGCAGGCACACCTTCTTGGCCGAGGCCTTTTTCTTTTCAGCGATTGCTTTGAGTTCGTCCAATTGCATGGGGTAAGTCCTTTGAGGTCCTTTGAGGTCCGTTAAGCCGGTTGAAGCCACTGGCCGATTTTTTCGAGCGCCTGTTCGGGGGTCTGCTTCGGGGAGACCTGGCCGTCGTAAGTCACGGCGGGAGCGATGCCGCACGCGCCGATGCAGCGGGCGGTGAGGAGGGAGACGTTGCCGTCGGGGGTGGTCTCGCCCGACTTGACCTTGAGCTTGTTCTGGAGGGCTTCGACGACCTTGTCGGCGCCCTTCACGTAGCAGGCCGTGCCCATGCAGACGACGCAGGTGTGCTTGCCCTGGGGCTTCAGGCTGAAGAAGTGGTAGAAGGTCGCCACGCCGTAGACCCGGCTGGGCGGGAGCTTCAGCTTGTAGGCGACGAACCGGAGGAGGTCGTCCTCCAGGTAGCCGAAGAGTTCCTGGGCCTTGTGGAGGACCTCGATGAGGGAATCGTGCCGGAACTGGTTCTTCTTCATGGTCACTTCAAGGATCTTGAAGCGCTTGTCGCCGGCGGCGACTTTCATGACGCGATCGTATTTCGCGTTGCCGGGATTGGGGTGGGAAAGGGTGGCGGACATAAGGAGAGTCTTTCCGTTGGGTTTTTTAGAGGGTGGCGATCATGTAGGCTCCGTAGGCGGCAATCGCGCCGCCCGCGTAGCGGACCACCTTCTCCGTGGTCAGGAAGCGGCGGGAGGCGAGGCCGATGCCGATGCCGACGAGGTGGAGGGAAGCGGTGGAGAGGGCGAAGCCGAGGGCGTAGGTGGCGCCGGAGGCGGTGGCGGGCATCTCCGCGCCGTGCGCGTGGCCGTGGAAGAGGGCGAAGAGGCCGACAAGGAGGACGCTGGCGACGAGCGGCAACCGGACGGCGGCGGCGACCAGGACGCCGAGGACGAGGACGGAGGCCATGATGCCCTTCTCGACGAAGGGGAGGGCGACGCCCGCCACGCCGAGGATGCCGCCGAGGGTCATCACGCCGACGAAGGCCAGGGGAATCATCCAGAGGGAGCGGCCGCCGCGCTGCGAGGCCCAGAGGCCGACGGCGACCATCGCGCAGAGGTGGTCGAGGCCGGTGAGGGGGTGGAGGAATCCCATGCCCATCCCGGTGGCGTGCATCCCGATCGGATGGGCCTCCGCGAGCGCCGGAGCCAGAAGCACGCCAAGAAGAAGGACCCAACGGAACGCCGAGGGGGTCTGGGAGGGGGAATTCATGGCGTTGACGATAAGGCGGGGGAAAAACCTTGTCCGCGTATCCCTTGGCATATCCTTCGCATTTCTTACGCCCTCCCTCTCTGAATCGGGCTTTTACGGGGCAAAATGACCGCACCGGGGTGAGGTTTTCCTTGAGAAAGGCGGGGAAATCAAAAAAAGGGGAAGCCGGGAACAGAAGAAGTGTACTCGGCTTGCCGGGTGAAGCGCTGCCCCTTCAACCGCGCCCCACTTGCACAACAAAAGAAAAATCCTTGGGCCGTCGCCTCCTCTTTCGATACCCTCCTCTCCCATGACCCTCCGCGACCTCCTCGCCCGCCTCGCCACCCCCGACGCCGACGGCGAGGGCGGCTGGCACGGGGAGATCGCCTGCCAGCTCACCGCCCTCCGCCAGGGCGAGACCAAGACCGGCAAACCCTACCTCGACCTCGAAATCGCCGACGGCACCGGCTCCGAGAAAATCAAACTCTGGGCCGACACCCCCGCGTACGCCGAGGCCACCCGCTTCGCCCCCGGCGCCTTCGTCGCCCTCGAAGCCCACTACACCCGCAACCAATACGGCCTCAACCCCGCCCGGCCCCAGCTCCGCCCCCTCGACGCCGACGAAACCGCCGCCCTCCTCGAAGGCTCCC
>CAISZB010000268.1 GCA_903889845.1 uncultured Verrucomicrobium sp.
CGGCATCTTTAAAACCGATGCTCATCTGATAGAGGTGGTCTTCGCCCGGGGAGTCCATGATTGGCTTGCCCCCCCTGCCGCTACCAGCGGATCGAAATAGGTTTTCGAAAAAGTCATCCCCACCTACTTCATCAAGAATTCCGATAAGCTCGTCTCCCCCCAGGAGATCTGCCACTGGGACCTCCACCAGAGCAAGGAAGTCACCACGAAGGACTGGCTGCCTGCGGGCGACGTCAACGTCGGCATCACCGCCGGGGCCTCCTGCCCAAACAACCTGATCGAGGAAACCATTGAGAAGCTCTTCTCCTTCCGCAACGTCGACGTCACCCAGCTCCTGCCGAAGGACTTCCAAGAAATCGCCAACAAAGTCATCGCCGAATAGGCACGCCGCCTCCCCTCCTCCTTTCGCCCCCCTCACCGCATGAAGCTCGAAGTCGTTTCCAAACCGCCTGCCGCCTCCAAAGCCGACCTCCTCCGTTTCGCCCTTTCCGGTTCCCGTCCCGTCGCCGACGTGAAGCCGTCCGAATTCGACGGCGCCCCCCTCTCCCTCCTCCTCCATCGCGAGGGGGGCCGCCGCGTCCTCTTCGTCGGCCTCGGAAAGAAGGCCGAGGTCACCCCCTCCCTCCTCCGCCGCGCCGCCGGGGCCGGAGCCAAGGCCCTCCTCAAGATCGGGGCGGAGGAACTCCTCCTCGACGCCACCGGCTACGAGGCCCACCTCGGCTCGATCGTCGAGGGCGTCCTCCTGGCCGCCTATAAGTTCGAAGCCTTCAAGGCCCCCGCCTCCCGGCGCAAGACCTTCCTGAAGGCCCTCCGCCTCATCGTCGCCGCCCCGTCCCTCGCCGCCGCGAAGAAGGAGGCCGAGGCCGCCCACCAACTCGCCCAGGCCGTGAACATCGTCCGCGAGGTCGGGAACCTGCCCCCCAACACCCTCACCCCCGCCGTCCTGGCCGACGTCGCGAAGGAACTCTCCCGCACCCACCGCCTCAAGTACACCGTGTGGGACGAGAAGAAGCTGGAGAAAGAAGGCTTCGGCGGCCTCATCGCCGTCGGCAAAGGCTCCGCCAATCCCCCGCGCCTCATCGCCCTGGAATACGAAGGCGGCTCCCGCAAGGAGGCCCCCGTCGTCATCGTCGGCAAGGCCATCACCTTCGACAGCGGCGGCATCAGCATCAAGCCGGGCGACCGGATGGACGAGATGAAGTTCGACAAGATGGGCGGCTGCGCCGTCCTCGGCATCCTCCGGGCCGTCAGCGCCCTGCGCCTCCCCGTCAACGTCGTCGGCCTCATCGCCAGCGCGGAAAACATGCCCGGCAGCCGCGCCTATCGCCCCGGCGACATCGTCACCACCTACGGCGGCAACACCGTCGAGGTCCTCAACACCGACGCCGAAGGCCGCATCGTCCTGGCCGACGCCCTGGCCTATGCCGTGGAGACGCACAAACCCCGCCTCATCTTCGACCTGGCCACCCTCACCGGCGCCTGCGTCGTCGCCCTCGGCCCCCAGCGCGCCGGCCTCTTCACCGCCGACGCCGCCCTGCGGCAGTCCCTCTGGGAACGCTCCGAAGCCGTCGGCGACCCCGTCTGGCCCTTGCCGATGGGGGACGAGTTCGACGACCTCGTGAAGAGCGACGTCGCCCTCGTCAAAAACACCGGGGGCCGCGAGGGCGGCGCCTGCACCGCCGCCTCCTTCCTCAAGCACTGGACCGGGGAGACC
>CAISZB010000269.1 GCA_903889845.1 uncultured Verrucomicrobium sp.
CTGGGACTGCCTGCGCGATAGCGCAATCCAGCCAAAGGGGAAACCAATTGGCAGGGGCGGGAGCCAACCTGAGGGGGCACCCCTCAGAAGCCTACAAACGCGCGGGTGGCCTCCACCTGTACAGGGAAGCGTAAGCGATTCTACCCGGTCCCGAAGGGCATCACCCACTCCTTCGCTCTTCATGACTTGAAACCCCCCCGAAAAAGAGCTTCCCTCTTTCCCATGCCTCCCTCCCTACTGCGGCACTTTCTCCTCGGGAGCCTCTTCCTGACCCTCGCCGGATCGGGAGTCCTGCGGGCGGCGGAGACCGAGGTCCCCCTCGACCCCTGGCAGGAGGCCATGGTCGCTTTCAAGACGGGGAAGGCCGACAAAGCCGCCGCCCTCTGCGACGCGGCGCTGAAGGCCGATCCGAACAACGCCCGCTTCCTCCTCCTCGACGCCCGCGCCCTCGCCGCACAGGGGAAGAACGAGGCCGCCGAAGCCACCTTCAAGAAGGCGATCGCCCTCGACCCCAACGCCGCCACGGCCCGCCGCTTCTTCGGCGATTTCTATTTCCACCTCCGTCGCTTCGATGCGGCAAAACCCTCCTACCAGGAGGCAATCCACCGGGGAGGAGACGTCACGGAACTCTCCCTCCTCCTCCTCTACTGCGCCGTCGGCCTGGGCGACGCCGGGGAGGCGGAGCGGCTGGCCGCCGGGACAACCTTCAACGCCTTCGACGAGACGACCCCCGCCTACTACTTCGCCAAGGCCGCCATCGCCCAGTTGAAGAAACGCCCCGACGACGCCAAGCCCCTCGTCCAGCAGGCCGAAACCCTCTACGGCCACGACCTCTTCCTCCAGTACGCGAAGGACTACTTCTTCTTATTTGCCAGCAAGCCCTGAATAGGTCATAGTCCCCGTCCACCCTCGACGGGACATCCCATAGAGCGGCTGTGATACGGAGATTCACGGCAGGATAGCCAAGTGGTAAGGCCGGGCTCTGCAAAAGCCCCATGCGCCGGTTCGATTCCGGCTCCTGCCTCACTCTTTCTTTTTTTTCAACCGGGAAGAGGCGTGTCGACCGAGCGCCAGATTCCCTTCCCGACAAAAAAACCGCCTCTTCCATTGGGAACCCGTTGCAAAAGTCCCATGATGCGCCAGAATTTCTCCTATCTCCGCATGCCCTCGCGCTTCGTCCGCTTCTGCGTTTCCACGGTCTCCTTCGGGATCGACGAGGCTGTTCCCTTTGACGTCAGACGAAAACGCCAACTGATCAACCTCAGCGTCATCGGGCTGATTTTCGGAGGCTTCATCCGTTCCCTGGTCGCCCTGTTCCTGTGGCGCTGGGATATCCTTCCTTTTCACTTCGCCTTCCTCACGGGAGGGCTGATCGCCTTCGGATTCATCCTGCGGGGACGCTTCCGGACCGGCGCCGCAGTCGGACTCATCAGCGCCGCCGCCACTTTTTCCTCGATGGGATGGCGCTTCCACAACGGGATGGAGGAATTGCTCCTTCTGCTGATCGCCGTCCTCACCTTCCTCTTCGATTCCCGTCCCCTTCGCCACCTCCTCTTCCTGTCGATCGGCGGGCTCTATGCCGTCGTCAGGATCGCCAACTTCGATTCCCATGTTTCCTCGATTCCCCTGCTTGTCTTCAGCTTCAATACGGTTTTCTTCGTGCTCGCCTACTGCTGGTTCCTCAGCGTTTTCCACGAGATCTACGAGGGCTATCGGCGGGAGATCGACCGAAAAAACGCGATCCTGCAGGAAGCCAACCAGGCCAAGGAAAAACTCTTCTCGATCATCGCCCACGACTTCCTCGGCCCCATCGGGAACCTGAAGACCTCCCTCGACTTCCTCGACCAGGGCATCCTCACCCCGGAAGACTTCAAGCGCTACCGGGGCGCCCTCCAGGAGGACGTGGGACACGTCCTGGGGTCGATGAAGAACCTCCTGTCGTGGGCCACCGAGCAGCTCCAGCAAATCAAGCCGCAGCCCCAGGCCATCTCCCTCCGTGCCACGGCCGACAAGGCCATCCAGCTCCTCTCCGGGATCGCCCGGCGGAAGGGCATCGTCGTCGAGAACCGGATCGCCGCGGAGGCCTCCGCCTGGGCCGATCCCAACCATGTCGACACCGTCTACCGCAATCTCCTCTCTAATGCGCTGAAGTTCACCCCTGCGGGAGGCCGCATCGATCTGATTGCAAGCGAGGGGGGGGAGGCTTGCTGGCACCTCGCCGTCCGCGACACCGGCGTCGGGATCGGGCCGGAGCGCCTCCAGACGCTTTTCCTGGCGGAGCACTGCCGCTCGACCCCCGGCACGGAGCGGGAAAGCGGCCTGGGCCTGGGGCTGCGCATCTGCCGGGAATTCGTCGAGAAGAACGGCGGCACGATCCGGGCGGAAAGCACCCTCGGCCAGGGGACGACCATCCACTTCACACTGCCGAAACTGCCCGGGCTGCCGGACGCGGTGAACTGAAGGACCCCGCCTCCCCTGCCCTGCGCACAAAAAAGCCGTCCCCTTTCAGGGACGGCTTTTTTTGAGGAGCGCGAAGGAACTCAGCTCTTCTTCGCGGGCTCTTCCTTCGCCGCTTCGCCTTCGAGGGCGGGCTGCTTCTTCTTCCGGGTCTCCAGGAAGGAGATCAGGTCGCGGAGGTCGTCGCCGGTCAGTGACCCGGCGTAGGCGGGCATGTTCACGCCGCCCATGTTGATCCGGATCGTCAGGTTGTCCTTGTGGAGGCGGTCGCCGACGTAGGTGAGGTCGGGGCCGCGATGACCGCCGTTGTTCGCCAGGGAATGGCAGTTGATGCAGCCCTTTTCCTGGAAGAGCTGCGCCCCGTGCCAGATCGGCCCCTCGGTGGCGCCGATCAGCTCCGGCGTCAGCGGCTTGGGATGGAAATTCGGCGTCCAGTTCCCCTTCTCGGCCTCGATCCAGAAGGCCCCGACGACGAGCATCGCCGTGAGGAGGGAGACGATGGCCCATGGCCGCTTGCTGGGGGCGCGGTGGCCGGAGCTGCTCAGGAACGGAATCGCGAAGAGGAGGATGCCGATCAGGGCGGGGGCGCCGAGGATGATGTAATCCTCCATGTCCGACTGGGCCAGGGCCAGGACGGCGAGGTACCAGCGGAGGTAGAAGTCGGGGATCGGATCGGTCTCGATGATGCTGGGGTCGGGCGGCAGCTCGACGGGCGGGGGATTGAAATAGATCGCGGCGAAGACGACCGCCAGGACCACGACGAGGCTGAAGACGGAATCCCGCCAGGCCATGAGCCAGAAGGGAACGCCGGTCTTCTCCAGCCGGGCGTGGTATTCCTCGCGGTAGGTCTCGGGAATGACGGGGTGGGCCTCGTCGGGCATCTCGGCGATGCCGTGGCGCATGACCAGAACCATGTGGAGACCGATGCCCGCGATGGCGAGGGCGGGCAGGACGAAGACGTGGAGGGTAAAGAACCGCCCAAGGGTCGCGCCGTTGATGTTGTCCCCGGCGAGGATGAAGTGGGCCAGCCAATGCCCGATGAAGGGAACGCGGGCGGCCTGTTCCGCGGCGACGACGATCGACCAGACCGCGTTGCTGTCCCAGCGGAGGGTCTGCCCGGTGAAGCCGAGGCCGATGGTGAAGGCCAGCAGGGCGATGCCGGTGACCCAGTTCATTTCCCGCGGGAACTTGTAGGACCCGTGGAAGAAGACCTGCCCCATGTGGATGCCGATGAGGAGGATCATCGCCGAGGCGCCGAAGTAGTGCATCCCGCGGATGAGGTGGCCCCAGGGAGCGACGTCGGCGATGTACTTCAGGCTGTCGTAGGCCTGCCCGCCGGAGGGGATGTAGGAGAACATCAGGGCGACGCCGGTGGCGACCTGGATCATGAACGCCATCAGCGTGGCGCTGCCGTAGACGTACCACCACTTCGCGTCGCGGGGCGCGAGGTGGGTCAGCACGGGACCGAACATGGCCCACAGGCCCGTCCTGTCCTCAAGCCATTCGAGGGTGCCGATCACGGCCTTTTGCGTCTTTTTGAGCATAACAAGTGAGGGGAAAAATCAGGCGAGGAAGATGGCCTGGGTCTTGAGCTGAACCTGGCCGCCCTCGATACGGACTTCGTAGCGATTCAGGGATTTCGGAGGCGGCCCGGCGACGACGTGGCCGTCGTTGCTGTAGACCCCGCCGTGGCAGGGGCACATGAAGAGCTTCGCATTGGGCAGCCACCGGACGGGGCAGCCGAGGTGGGAGCAATTCACCGAGAAGGCGATGAACTCCCCCTCCGCGACGTAGCGGACCCAGGCGGCGACCTTCGAGGTGACGCCCGCCCAGGAAAAGTCGTCGGGGTTGGTCAACTCGACCAGGACGGTTTCGCCGAGGACGAATTTCTCGACCGGGCCGACGGAGACCCAGCTGTGCTTGTTCCCCTCGATGCTGGGGAGGACCATGTACCCGGCGATGGGGATGGTGAGGGCCGCGCCCGCGATGGCGCCGGGGATGGCCGTCTTGAGGAACTCGCGCCGCTCGAAGTCGTTCTTGAAGATCGGGCCGTCGAAGAGGGGCTTGGTCTGCCCGTGCCCGCCGTGGTCGTGACCGCAGCACCCGCCCTCATGGGCGTGATCATGGTCATGCCCGTGCTCATGGCCGTGACCGCCACAGCAGCCGCCCTCGGAATGGGGATGCGTGTGCTCATGGCCGTGGCTATGCCCGTGGCCGCCGCAGGAGGAGGAATCGTTACTCATGGGAGGGAGAGGAGGAGGAGGAAGAAGCGGTCTTTTTCCAGTCTTTGCGCAGTTCGCCGAGCCAGATCCGGAGGGCGAGAATGATGAGGCCGAAGCCGACGGCGGAGAGGACCCACGACGTCAGCGGTCCCCAGGCGAGGAAGACGATCCCGGCGGAGAAGAAGACGGGACAGAAGGTAGGCGGGGGGATGACCTCGGGCAGAGGCTTGCTCCAGCCGACGCGGTCGGGGGCCGGATTCGGGGTTTCAGGGGCGTTGGACATGGCGGGATTTCCTGGAAAAAGTTACTTGCTGGCGACGTGGGCCGCGGCCTCCCCTGTCCTCAGGCCCGCGGTGGCGGAGCCGGTGTACCACTGGTGGAAGAGGACGAAGACGCCGCTCATGTAGATGAGGCAGGCGGGAACCCACATGAGGAGACCGCCGATCTGCTGGTCGATTTGCGGGGTGATGCCGAGGTCGTTCCGGATCCAGCCCTGGAGGCCGAGGGGATCGGCGGCGTGGGCGAAGGACGGGCAGACGTTGACGGGAGAGAACGTCAGGTAGATCCCGATGAGGGAGCAGGCGACGCAGGAGGCGAAGAGGTAGGCGACACCCTGGAGGGGATGGAGCCGCTGTTCCCGGGCGGCGGAGACGGGCCACCAGAAGGCGACCCCCATGAAGAGGAGGCTGAGGGTCTGCAGGTGGTAGACAGCGGGGATTTCCTGGGAGGCGGAGCAAAGGGCGGGCAGGTGCCAGAAACCCATCGCGCCGATCCCCATGGCCCAACCGACGAGGGGCTTCCCGCAGAAGGCGGAGACCCTGGAGAGGACGGGGCTCTTCTGCAGGGCACCCTTCACCACCTCGAAGTCGAGGCTGAGGAGGAGGAGCCCCGGCGCGACGAGGAGCAACAGAATGTGATGCACCATGTGGACGCTGAAGAGGTAGCCGTTGGAGAGCCGGGCGATCGGGGAGACCGTGGCGAGAAGGAACGCCACCAAGGAAGCGGCGAAGAGGAGCGGACGCATCCCGGTCAGCCGCCCCCGATGGGAACGGAGGTAGAGGAAGGAAGCGACGCCCGCGGCGAGCCACGCCGGGGAAGTCCAATTCCAGAGGCCGAGAACGAAGATAGCTTGGGAACTCATAGGTTTAGGGGCTTAGAACAGGCGGGTGATCCAGCCGAGGGGGTGGTAAATCATCAGGAAGAGGAGGACCCAGACGACATCGACGAAGTGCCAGTACCAGCCCAGCGCCTCGAAGGACTCCATCCGGTTCACGGTCTTGAGGTTCTCCCCGCACTTGCCCAGGCCCCAGAAGATGGCCAAGGCCACGATGCCGACGAAGACGTGGATGCCGTGGAAGCCGGTCAGGGTGAAGAAGGTGCTGCCGAAGACGTTCCGGCCCAGGTTGATGCCCTCGTTGAAGAGCTCGGCATACTCGTAGCCCTGGCCGCCGACGAAGGTGAGACCCAGGACGATCGTCGCCGCGAGCCAGCCCTGGAATTTTCGGTCGTTCCCGGCCCGGAGGAAGTGCTCCGCCTTGTGCATCGTCCAGCTGCTCGCGAAGAGGCAGATGGAGAAGAACCAGGTCCGGGGGATGTTGAGCGCGTTGGTCGCGTTCGGGCCGTCCGGGGGGTTGTGGTTGAAGAGGATGTAGGCGCTGATCAGCATCGTGAAGAACATCGCCTCGGAGCTGATGAAGAAAATCATCAGGACCTTGTTGAGGTGCAACTTGATCGGCGGCTCGTCGGGCGAGGGCTCCCGCTTCGCGTCCATGTCGTCCGGATGGGCGAGGTCCCAGAGGGGACGCGGCCCGTGGATGGGGGGGACGAGGTCGAAGTTGTGGTGCGGGGGCGGCGAGGTGGTGGCCCATTCCAGCGTCCAGCCGTTCCAGGGGTTGTCCCCGGCGATCTTCCCGCGGAAGTTGCTGATGATGATGTTGTAGACGAAGGGGAGCGTGCCGATCGCCATGGCGAAGGCGCCGATGGTCGAGATCAGGTTCAATTCACCCCAGCCCGGGAGGTCGGGGTAGGTGTAGATGCGGCGCGGCATCCCCATGAGACCGAGGAAGTGCTGGACGAAGAACGTCATGTTGAAGCCGACCAGAGTGCTCCAGAAATGGATCCGGCCCAGCTTCTCGTCGAGCATCCGGCCCGTGATCTTCGGGAACCAGTAGTAGGCGCCCGCGAAGAGGCCGAAGACGGTGCCGCCGATGAGGACGTAGTGGAAGTGGGCGATGATGAAGTAGCTGTCGCTCACCGCCCAGTCGAACGGGGTGACGGCCAGCATGACGCCGCTGACGCCGCCGCAGGCGAAGACGATCAGGAAGCCGAGGCAGAAGAGCATCGCGGTGCTGAACTTGATCCGGCCCCGCCACATCGTGGAGGTCCAGTTGAACATCTTCACCCCGGTCGGGATGGCGATGAGCATGGTGCCGACGGAGAAGAAGGCATCGGCCCAGATGCCGAGACCGGCGACGAACATGTGGTGCGCCCAGACGCCGAAGCCGAGGAGGGCGATGGCGACGGAGGAGACCATGATGAAGCCGTGGCCGGTGATCGGGCGGCGGGAGAAGACGGGGATGACCTCGGAAACCATGCCGAAGGCGGGCAGGATGAGGATGTAGACTTCCGGGTGGCCGAAGACCCAGAAGACGTGCTGCCAGAAGATCGGATCGCCGCCGCCGGAGGCCTTGAAGAAGTCGGCGCCCAGCATCCGGTCCGCCGTCAGCATGACGAGGCCCGCGTTGAGGGCGGGAAGGGCCAGGATGGTGAGGATCGAGGTGATGAACGACATCCAGGCGAAGAGCGGGATGCGCTGGATACTCATCCCCGGCGCGCGGAGCTTCAGGACGGTGCAGATGATGTTGAAGGAGGAACCGACGGAACCGATGCCCAGCGCCAGGAGGCCGAGGGTGTAGTAGTCCGGCCCGAGGGTGGAGGTGAAGGCCTTCTCGCTCAGCGGGGCATAGCTGAACCAGCCGACTTCCGGGGCGGCCCCGGTGAGGAAGCTGAAGTTGAGCATGATGCCGCCCAGCGGGAACATCCAGAAGGCGAGCGCGTTGAGGCGGGGGAAGGCGACGTCCCGGGCGCCGACCATGAGGGGGACGAAGTAGTTCTGGAAGCCGCTGAGCACCGGCATGCCGACCAGGAAGACCATGCTCGTCCCGTGCATGGTGAAGAGCTGGTTGAAGGTAAGCGGGGAGACGAAGTGGTTGTTCGGCAGGGCGAGCTGGACGCGCATCAGGAGCGCCTCGACCCCGGCGACGACCAGGAAGACCAGGGCGCCGACCATGTACATGACGCCGATCTGCTTGTGATCGACGCTGGCCATCCAGTCGAAGCGGAGGCTGCGGTAGCCTCCGTGCCCATGATCGTCGTGGGCGGGAGAGTCGGAAGGGGAAAGGGTGGTGGCGCTGCTCATTTGAGGGTTTCCAGGAAGTTGGTCAGGTCGTGGGCCTGCTCATCGGTGAATTGGAAGTTGGGCATGTTGCAGCCCGGCTTGACCGCCTGGGGGTTCTTCATCCAGGCGTAGAGGGTTTCCGGCGTGTTGTGGTCGACGACCCCGGCCCCCAGGGTCTCGCGGGAAGCGATGTGGCTCAAGTCCGGGGCGTAGCGGGCGGAGCTGACCCCGTCGATCCGGTGGCAGGTGCCGCAGGTCTGCTCCTTGTAGAGCTTGTAGCCGCGGGCGATGCTCAGGTCGCCCTCGCCGGCGGGGGAGGCCGCCACGGCCAAGGCCACGGACGGGGACGACTTTGCCGCGACGGCGGAGGGAACGACGACCCGGGAGGTGGCGCCCTCTACCGGAAGGCTAGGCGCGGCCTTCTGCTTCGCCAGCCAGGCGGCGTAGGCCTCCGGGGTATCGACGACGAGGAGGAGGCGCATCCAGGCGTGCTGGTTGCCGCAGAACTGGGCGCAGGCGCCAAGGTAGCGGCCGGGGACGTCGTGCTGGAAGACGATCGTGTTGTGGTGGCCCGGGATCATCTGCTGCTTCCGGCCGACATCGGGGAGCCAGAAGGTGTGGATGACGTCGTAGGAATCGAGCTGGACGGTGACGGGCTTCCCGGCGGGGACGTGGATCTCATTCGCCGTGATGATCCCCTCCTGGGGATAACGGACGTCCCACCACCACTGGGCACCGCTGATGATGATGTCGGGCTTCGCGCCGGGGGCGGGCTCCCCGTTGTTCGGGCCGAAGAGGCTCTTCACCGTCAGCCAGCCGAGGCCGATGCAGATGAGGAGCGGCCCGACGGTCCAGATGAACTCCAACCGGTGGTCGAGGGGGCTCTGGTCGGGTTCCCCGGCCTCGCCCCGGTCGCGGAAGCGGATGATCGAGTAGATCACCCAGATCGTCACGAAGAGGAAGATCAGGGTACAGACGATCGTGATGATGATGTTGATCCGCGTGATCTCCGCCGCCTGGGGGGACTGGCTCGAAAAGGTGGGGAGCCACTTGGACAAAAAGGAATTCGAGAGCATGATCTGGGGGGTGACGATGGCAGTAAAAACTCGCTAAAAACAAGGACGAACTCAAACCGCGAAAGCCGAGGCAATTCTCCGCAGTCCTGCCGCAAGTTGCCGCAGCTTTTTTTTTATTTCAAACAGAAAGATTCCAAGGCGCCTCTTTTTTAAATGAGGAGGCACAAAAAAGGTTCTTCCGCCCCCATTTTCCTTGTTTTTTCAGGTGCCCGCCGCCCTCGTTCCGGTCTATCCTCACTCGTTTCGATGAAACTGAATCTCGCCTCGGTCGTCTTCTTTTCGGCCCTGCTCCTCAACGGCCTTGCCTGGCTCCTCCTGCGCGGGTACGTCCGGAAGCTCCCCCCGGTCTGGTGTCGGCGGTTGCGGATCGTCCTGGCCTGCTTCATCGGCTTCCAGGTCGTGGGGTTCTGCTGGCTCACGCTGCCCCGGGTCTTCTTCCACAGCCCCACCACCGTCCCGGGCCGCTTCATTCCGTGCCTGCTCTACCTCTGGAACCTGCTGATGCTCGCCCCGCTCACCCTGGTCCTGCTGCTGGGGGCGATCATGCGCTTCGCCCTCAAGAAGGTCCGGCAATGGCGTCACGCCTCTCCCGGCCCGGTCCCCGACATGGGACGCCGCCAGTTCCTGCGTCGCTCCGGGCTCGCCCTCCTGCCTGCAGCATCGACCCTCGGCCTGACTGTGGCGGCCTACCTCCAGCTCCCCTTCTTCCGCACCCTCCGCCTCGACGTCCCCGTCCCCGACCTGCCGCCCGAACTCGACGGGCTGAAGATCGCCCACGTCAGCGACTTCCACGCAGGCCGCTTCATCGACTCGGCCCACCTGCGGCGGATCGCCGAGGCGGTGAACAACCTCGAAGCCGACCTGATCGTCTTCACCGGCGACCTGATCGACTACAGCGTCGCCGACATGCCGGAGGCCCTCGACGCCCTCCGGCTGCTCCACGCCCCCCACGGCCTCTGGATCTGCGAGGGAAACCACGACCTCTACGAGGACCCCGACTCCTTCCATCAACAAGCCCGGGAATCGGGCCTCAACTTCCTCTTCGACGAATCGCGGACCCTTTCCATCCGGGGCGTATCGGTCGAGGTCATCGGCCAGCGCTGGAACGCCTCCGACGATCCGGTCCTTATCCCGTGGCACGCCGAGGCGTTCCCGATCCTCCTGGCCCACCATCCCCACCAGTTCGACAACGCCCTGCGGAACGGCATTCCCCTCACCCTCTCCGGCCACACCCACGGGGGCCAGATCATGCTGACGAAGAACATCGGCTGCGGCTCCTTCTTCTTCCGCTACTGGTCGGGGCTCTACCGGAAGGAAAACGGCACCCTCGTCGTCTCGAACGGCGCCGGGAACTGGTTCCCCCTCCGGATCAATGCCCCCGCCGAGATCGGATTGCTGACGTTGCGGAGGGCCTAACCGCCCTCGCTCTCCACGCTGAAAACGCGCCAGCGATCCTTCCGAGTGAAAGACGCGCGACCAAAGGTGCGCTGAAAGCGGAGTTGCAAGACCCATCCCTCGGTCGTCCTCACCCGATAGGCGTGATTTCGCACGTAGCGCTCCCCGCTGCCGTGGGCGCAGTCGCCGAATTCCCGCCACGACTCCAGCACCTCGGCCACATCCCATTCGCGTTTCCGCCAACGGAAGCGACGGGGGACGCCCGGCTCCCCCCGGGACATGCCCGTGGTATCGAAGCTCCCTTCCAGGGGAAGGAGCGGCTCGCTGACGAAGGTCGGAGGCACGGCGGCGCAACCCGATCAGACCGTGGAGGAATGGAGGGAGCCGATCGCCGTCGCCGCCGTCTGATCGTAGTAGAGGCTGGCGATGTTTGAGGCGGAAGAAGAGGAAGAAGCGGAAGAGGAAGTCGTGGAGGAGGCGAGCGAATGGATCAGGGTCGAGCCGACCGACGCCTGGGTCGCCTGCGCCGAGGCGATGCTGGAAGCGGTGTCGGACGAGGAGGACGAGCCGAAGAGCGACTGCGTCGCCCCGCTCCGCGTCAGCGCGGTGAGGACGGAAAGCTGGGCGATGTTCGAAACACCGATGCCGCCCGAGGTTGCCTCGGTCCCGCCGCCCGCGCTCGTGACGAGGCTGGACAGAGCGCTCTGCTCCCCCGCGATCCCGGCCTGCGCGGCGGTGGACGTCGTGGAAGAGCCGGTGGTGCCGAGGGAAAGAATCGATCCGCCGGTCGAACTGGAACCCGAGGACGATCCGAAGGCCTGGGAAACAAGGCTGGACTTGCTGTCCAGCTGGGTCTGGGCCGCCGTGGCGACTTTCTGCTGCGTCGGCGACAGCGCGGCATAGGCACCCGAGGAAAGGTACCCGGCCGGAATCACGGAGATGACGGAAGACGACACGACACGAACAGCTTACACCGGCCCCTCGGGGAAATCAAATCCCCTCTTCGATCACCGGATTCGTCAGCTTGCCGATCTTCTCGATCTCGATCGTCACGGTTTCGCCGGGGCGGAGCCACCGGGCCGGGGTCCGCGCCATGCCAACGCCCTGGGGGGTGCCGGTCAGGATGACGGTGCCGGGCTTCAGGGTGGTGCTGCCGCTCAGGAACTCGATGATCGTGGGGACGTCGAAGATCATGTCCTCCGTAGTCCAGTCCTGGAGGGTCTCCCCGGAAACGGTCGTGCTCAGGCGGAGGGCGTTCGGATTCGGGATCTCGTCGGGGGTGACGAGGACGGGACCGAGGGGGCAGAAGGTGTCGAAGCTCTTCCCCCGGCACCACTGGCTGCCGCCCTTCTCCTTCTGCCAGTCGCGGGAGCTGACGTCGTTCGCGCAGGTGTAGCCCAGGACGTAATCGAGGGCCTTCTCGCGCGGGACGTTCTTGCAGGGCTTCCCGATGACGACGGCCAGCTCGCACTCGTAATCGACCTCGTCGCTGCGCAGGTGGCGCGGCAGGACGATGGGGCCGCCGGGATGCTGGAGGGCGGAGGGGTTCTTGATGAAGAGGACGGGATACTTCGGGATCTTCGCCCCGGTCTCCTCGGCGTGGCGGCGGTAGTTGAGGCCGATGCAGAGGAGCGCGGAGGGCTCGACGGGGGCCAGGAGCGCGGCCACCTCGGCCCGGGTCGAGGTCACGGCGAAGGAGCCGTACAGGTCGCCTTCGATGCGGAAGGGGCCGCCTTCCTTCTGCTCGGCGTAGCCGATGTTTCCCTTGGAATCGCGGTAACGGATGATTTTCATGTGCGGGAGGTGTTGAAGAGCGAGAGGGCTTGTTGATTCTCCCACCGGACGACGAAGTCCGCAAGGGGCTCGAAATCGGCCCGTTCCTTCAGCCACAGGAGATAGGCTTCGAGCCGGGCGACCATTTTTTCCCCCGCGCGGCGGGAGACGACGAAGGGGACCTTGAACCCGGCCAGGGAGGTGAACTCCCACGGATGGAAGAAGAGGTTGAGGTAGCCGTCCTCGCGCAGCGTCCACGCGCTGGCCAGGCGGAAGACCCTCATCGGGGAATGCTTGAAGCTGAGCCAGAACAGGGGGTAGCGGAGGAGCGGGGAGGCGGAGACGGGCAGGATCGTCACCCCCGGGGTCCCGGGAGCGCCGAAGCGATAGGCGGTGCGGGGCTGCTTCAGATTGTTGTAGCGGCCCGGCAACCAGATCGGGTTGTCGGAGGAATCGTAGCGGTAGCCCGCCGTCGCGAGGGCCTTCCGGTCGAACTCCCCGAAGCGGGCGCGCCGGAAGCCGAGGACGGGCCGTCCGGCGATCCCCTCGATCTCGATCCGGGACCGGAGGAGGTCCCGTTCCTCGAAGGAGGAATGGCTCCAGCCGTGAGAGGCGACCTCGTGCTTGAGGGGGCTGGCCGCGATTCGCCGGATCAACTCGGGCCGGGCGGCGGCGAAGACGGCCGTGGTGAAGAAGGTGGCCCGGACGCCGGTCCGGTCGAGGAGTTCCAGCACCGCAGTGAGGCCCCGCGTGCCGACCTCCAGCTGGACATCGATCTCGGGCGCCTGCCGCTTGCCGTATTCGCCCGGCAGGTCGAATTCCTCGACGTCGAAGCTCAGGAGGGCCTTCGGCTTCGGGATC
>CAISZB010000270.1 GCA_903889845.1 uncultured Verrucomicrobium sp.
ACGGTGTAGGCTTCTGAGGGGTGCCCATCCCCCCGCGCCCCCTTCCCTTTTGCTTATTTCACACTTTTTTTGTCACCAAATTCCACACCAATTCGCCTCGATCGCGACCCTTGCAAAAGAGAGGAAGCAACTCCCGGGCCGCTTCCCCGTCAGAGGGTGGCGGGATTTTGCCGCAGGGTCGAAAGGGTCGGCTTCGGGTAGGATGTGCGGCACTTCCTTATGAACACCTCCGCTTTGCTGCCTTCCCGCATTGAACGCAATTTGGCCTCGCGCGAGACCTCCGGCGATGCCGCCTCCCCGAACCTCTGGGTCCACACAGACAAGGGGCCGCGCCGCATCGCCGACCTGCAGGGCCGCCCCTTCGGGGCCTACGTCAACGGGGCCGTCTTCAGCAGCACGCCGGAGGGGTTCTTCCCCGTCGGGGAACAGGAACTCTGCCGCCTGACGACGGAGGAAGGCTACGCCGTCGAGGCCCCGGCCTCCCACTTCATCCAGGTCGTCATGCCCCAGCCCGATCCCCGCGACGCAACGCAGCGGACCGACTGGAAGCCGATCGGCTCCCTCAAGCCAGGGGAACGCCTCGTCCTCCACCACCATATTGACGCTTTTTGGTCCGGCGACGGGACAGCGGAGGAAGGCTGGCTCCTCGGCCTCGAAGCGGCCCACGGCGCCCGCCCCGCGCTGCGCCCGCTGGCCCGGAAACGCCTCCAGTCGATCGCCGGGATCTACGCCCGGGAGGAGGCGGGGGACCTCGCCGTCCTGCTCGGGGAAGAAGTGGCCGATCCCTTCAGCCGCCTGGCGGTCCGGTTCGACTTCGACGACGCCTCGGGCCGTGTGACCGAGGCGATGGAGGAAGCCTCCTCCGCTTTCTACGAAGGCTTCTTGCGAGGCCGCTTCGACGCCGATGCCTGCGTCGAAGAAGAGGAGCACCAGATCGTCCTGCCCCTGGACACCCTCCCCTCGGGCGAGGGGACCGTGATCCAGCGGATGCTCTCCCGGATCGGGATCGAGGCCGTGTTGACGCAGGAAGCCCTCGTCGTCGCGAACCAATCTCTGGTCACCTTCCACGACCGGGTCGGCTTCGACGAGACGCGGAAGGCCGCTGCCCTGGAGCGGCTCCTGGCCTCCTACCGGCGAGGCCCGAACCGCGATTCCGGCAGCGCCACCGTCCTCAGCGTCGCCCCCCTCGGCACCGCCCCGATCTACGACTGCACCATCCCCGGCCCCGACGCCTTCGACGGGAACGGCTTTTACCTGCACAATCGCACGCCGGGTAGATAGGGGCGGCTCCACGGCAAAAGGCCATTCTTTCAATAGGAGTCTGGGCGCATTGGTCCCGTCTCCCCACGCCGTACATACCCTCGGAGATTCGGGGATTCAGCCCAGCGGCGCGAAGTGCGCCTTCATCGCCTCGGCGTCGATCTCCCGGCCCAGGAGGACGAGGCCCCGGCTGGGGACCTCGATCGGGCCCGCCTTCCAGACCAGCGTCTCCGCCTGGTCCCCCGCCTTTTGGAAGAGGCACGTCTCCTCCGGCGCGTCGGCGAAGGCGAGGAAGCCCTTCGCCCGGTAGATCTCCCCGGGGGCCGAGGCGAGGAGCGCGTCGAATCGTTCCCGAGGCACGGGCGCGGGGAGCGGCAGGAAGAGCGTCGCCCCCGGATGGCCCTGCGCCGGGACGGGAGCCTGGGCGGACTGGAGGTGGGGATGGTCGGGCTCGTGGCTGTGGTCGTGGCCGCAGGCGCAGAGGGCCCCGGGCCGGGGATGGAACTGGAAGGGGGTGCGCGGGGCCGCGTCGGGCAGGGTGACGGCGCCGCGGACGGCATCGATCCGGGCCGCCGTCGGATTGCAGCGGGCGATGTCCTCCTCGATCTTGGCGAGGGCCTTCGGCTTCGCCCGGTCGATCTTGTTCACGACGAGGACCGTCGCCCAGCGGAGCTGTTCCCGGGCCAGGGCGCGGTTCGTCCACCAGCCGGGATAGGAGGAGGCATCGACGGCGTGGACGATCCGCCCCACCTCGATCCGCGCGACGAGGCGGGGATCGGTGAGGCGGTCGAGGAGGTCGTCGGTCTCCGCCATACCGGAGGCCTCCAGCCACGCCTGGTCGATCCCCGGGTCGTCGGCCAGGGCGAGGAGGGTCTCGCCGAGTTGGGGAGAGCTGGTGCAGCAGACGCATCCGGCGGAGAGTTCCGCGAGGCGCGCGGTTTTCGCCGAAGCCTCGGAAAGGAGCGCGGCGTCGACGTTCACCTCGCCGAAATCGTTGACGACGACGGCGGTCCGTTCCCGGGGGAAGCCGGGCACGGCGAGGAGGTGGCGCAGCAGGGTCGTCTTCCCCCCGCCGAGGAAGCCGGTCAACAGATGGACGACGAGGCGGCGCATGGTCTGCGGAAGATACCACCTTTCCGTCCTGGCACAATCGCGGGGAGGGTCTCCGAGCAGCGATAGTACATCTCCTTGAATATCAATGAGCGCAAGCGCGTCCGAGGCTGCAATGGCACGGGCTCTGCTTGATCGTAAGAACAAAGGAGGACCATTCCATGACAACCCTTGGCAATACCACCACCCGATCGGGGAGCTTCACGCGGCGCGCGGTCGAGATTCACGTCCGTCGCAGTCTGCAGAAGTCCCCCCAGGATCGGCCCGAGAGCCTCAAGTCGTTCCCGCCCGCCGCCCAGAACGGCGGGCTGGCCGCGAAGAAGCTGCAGAAGGCGTGATAGGGGAGCGCGAAGAGGAAGGGGACCCCTTCGGGGCAGGGACTGCCGTCGCGATAGCGACAAAGAGATAAAGGGGAAACAAACTGGCAGGGGCGGGAGCCAATCCCGAAGGGCCGCACCCTTCACCCGTGCGAGCGTAAATTCCCCCGCGTTCCCCCCTCCTTTCTGCTAACAAGAGAGGATGCGTCCCCCCCTGCGTCGGCTCGCCGCCCTCCTTCTCCTCGTCGCCCCCTTCCTCGCTTTCGCCGAGCCGGTCCAGCCTCCCGTCCTCGTCGTCCGGCCCGACCACGCCGACGG
>CAISZB010000271.1 GCA_903889845.1 uncultured Verrucomicrobium sp.
CTCGGGAGGAGAATAGCTTCCACCGCGCGCTCTTCTTCCCCTACAGGCTCCGAGCTGGTGGCTGAGGGGGCACCCCTCAGAAGCCTACAAACGCGCGGTGCGCATGGAGCTGTACAGGGAAGCGTAAGCGATTCTACCCGGTCCCGAAGGGCCGATAGTCCCTCGCCCCCCCCTACAACGCCGCGAGCTTCCTGACGAGGATCTCGTCGATGACCTTCGGATTCGCCTGCCCCTTCGTCGCCTTCATGACGAAGCCCTTGATCGCGTTGACGGCGGCGGTCTTCCCCGCCTTGTAGTCGGCGACGCCGCGCGGGTTCGCCGCGATGGCCTCGTCGCAGATCTTCTCCAGGGCGCCGGTATCGCTCACCTGCTCCATCCCCTTTTCTTTCACGAGGACGCCGGGGGCCTTCTTTTCCGCAAGCATGAAGCCGAGGACTTCCTTCGCCTGGCGGTTGTTGATCTTCCCCTCATCGAAGAGGTTCGCCAGCTCGGCGAAGTATTCGGGCGGGACCGGCACCTCGTCCTCGGCGGAAGCGACGGCGAGGTACTCGTTGATGAGATAATTCGCGACGACGGCCTTGTTCTTCGCCCCGGCGGCGGCCTTCTCGTAATAGAGGCTGAGGCCGACCTCGGCGGCGAGGACGCTGGAGTGGTAATCGGAGAGGCCGTAGGTCGCCGTCAGGCGGGCCTTCTTCGCCTCGGGCAGCTCCGGCAGCGCGGCCTTCGCCGTCTCCAGGAGGCTCGGGGAGCCGATGTCGGTGCGGAGGGGGAGGATGTCGGGATCGGGGAAGTAGCGGTAGTCGTGGGCCTGTTCCTTGGAACGCATCGGGGTGGTCTGCCCCTTCGGATCGTCCCAGCGGCGGGTCTCCTGCTTCTGCGGGACGTTCCCCTTCGCGTTCTCGATCTGGCGGTCGATCTCGTAGCGGAGGGCGCGGCGGACGGCGCTGATCGAGTTGACGTTCTTCACCTCGACCTTCGTCCCGAACTCCTTCTGCCCGACGGGCCGGACGCTGACGTTGACGTCGCACCGCATCTGCCCCTTCTCCATGTCGGCGTCGCTGACGCCGCCGTAAATCAGGATCTGCTTCAGCGCGCTGAGGTAGGCGAAGGCCTCCTCGGGGGTCGAGATGTCGGCCTCGCTCACGATCTCCATGAGGGGCGTCCCGGCCCGGTTGAAGTCGATGCCGCTCTGCGTCTCGTAGTGGCTCGACTTCGCCACATCCTCCTCCAGATGGATGCGGGTCAGGCGGATCGACTTCCCGGCCAGCGCCTGCGGCTCCTTCTGCACGTCCTTCGGGAAGGCGAGCGTGTGGAGCTTCACCTCGCCGCCGAGGCAGAGGGGCTGGTCGTATTGGGAAATCTGGTAGTTCTTCGGCATGTCGGCGTAGAAGTAGTTCTTCCGGTCGAACTTGCACCGCGGGGCGATGTGGCAGCCCAGCATGAGACCGGTGAGGATCGTCTTCTCGATGGCCGTCTGGTTCGGCACCGGCAGGGCGCCGGGGAGACCGAGGCAGACGGGGCAGAGGTGGGTGTTCTGCGCGCCGCCGTACTCGTTCTTGCAGCCGCAGAACATCTTCGTCCGCGTGTTGAGCTGGACGTGAACTTCGAGGCCGATAACCGCTTCGTATTCCATGGGTGAATCTCTCCGAGTCTAAAATTAGAGGTTGGGGCGGCGCGTATGCCAGTCGGTCGATCTCTCGTAAGCGTCGGCGGTGCGGAGGAGGGCCTCCTCGCCCCAGGCCGGGCCGATGATCTGGAGGCCGATGGGGAGGTTGGACGAGGTGAACCCGCACGGGAGGGAGATCCCCGCGATCCCGGCGAGGTTCACGGCGATGGTGAAGATGTCGGCCAGGTACATCTGGAGGGGATCGGCGGTCTTCTCCCCGACCTTGAAGGCGGGCGTCGGCGAGGTCGGCGTGAGGATCACGTCGCACTTCGCAAAGGCGGCCTCGAAGTCCTGACGCAAAAGCTGGCGGACCTTCTGCGCCCGGTTGTAGTAGGCGTCGTAGTAGCCGGAGCTCAGGACGTAGGTGCCGAGGATGATCCGGCGCTTCACCTCGGGGCCAAAGCCCTCGGCGCGGGTCTTCCCGTAAAGCTCGATGACGTCCTTCGTGTCCTTCGCGCGCCGCCCGTAGCGGACGCCGTCGAAGCGGGCCAGATTGGCCGAGGCCTCGGCGGTCGCGATGATGTAATAGACGGCGATGGCGTACTCGGTGTGGGGGAGGGAGACCTCGACCGGCTCCGCGCCCAGGCCCTGCAGGTGGGCGATGGCGGCGCGGACGGCTTTCTCGATCTCGGGATCGGTGCCGGGGACGAAGTATTCCTTCGGGACGCCGATACGGAGCCCCTTCACGTCGCCCGTCAGGGCCTTCGTGTAATCGGGGACGGCACGGCGGGCGCTCGTGTTGTCGTTCGCGTCGTGGCCGGAGAGGACGTTGAGGAGGAGGGCCGAATCGGCGACGGTCTTCGTGAACGGCCCGATCTGGTCGAGGCTGGAGGCGAAGGCGGTGAGGCCGAAGCGGGAGACCCTGCCGTAGGTCGGCTTCAGGCCGACGCAGCCGCAAAGGGCGGCGGGCTGACGAATCGACCCGCCCGTGTCGGAACCGAGGGCGGCGAAGGCCTCGTGTCCGCCGACGACCGCGGCGGAACCGCCGCTGCTGCCGCCGGGAATGCGGTCGAGGTCCCACGGGTTGCGCGTGACGCCCCAGGCGGAATTCTCCGTGGAGGAGCCCATCGCGAACTCGTCCATGTTCGTCCGCCCGAGGAGGACCGCCCCGGCCTCGCGGAGCTTCGCGATGACGGGCTTGGTCTCGCCCGATCCGACGGTGACCTGCATCGTCTTCTTCAGCTGCTGCTCGGAATTGACGAACGTGACCGTGTGCGTTCCCGCACTAACCGAGAGCTTCACC
>CAISZB010000272.1 GCA_903889845.1 uncultured Verrucomicrobium sp.
ACTGTATAAGTACCTGCTACTGTAAGTGACCCAAAATTAATTCCCGCTCCAGTACCGCTCATTGCGCTTCCGGCAGTGCCTGTACCATTAAATAACTGATATGAAACACCTGCAGTAGAACCGCTAAGCATAATATCTACACCTCCACCTCCCTCGAAATCCCCGTCCCCCTCGGCTCCCGCTCCTACACGGTGCGGATCGCCCCCAAGGCCCTGAGCTGGATCGGCGTCCAGCTCGACGAGATCAAGGCGGGACCGAAGGTGGCCCTGATCTCCGACGAATCGGTCCACGCCCTCTACGGGGAACAGGTGATCGCCTCGATCCGCTCCTCCGGGCGGCAGGTCTACCCCATCTCCGTCCCTCCCGGGGAGGAATCGAAGGACCTCTCCCGCCTCGCCCCCCTCCTCTCCTTCCTGGCCCGGAGCGGGCTGGGCCGGAAGGACACCGTTCTGGCCCTGGGCGGCGGCGTCGTCGGCGACCTGGCCGGGTTCCTCTCCGCCTCCTACCTGCGGGGCATCGCCTTCGTCCAGGCGCCGACCTCCCTCCTGGCGATGGTCGACAGCAGCGTCGGCGGCAAGACGGGAGTCAACCTCCCCGAGGGGAAGAACCTCGTGGGGGCCTTCCACCAACCCCGCCTCGTCGTCGTCGACACGGAAACCCTCGCCACCCTCCCCCCACGAGAACTCGCCGCCGGGATGGCCGAGGTGATCAAATACGGCCTCATCGCCGACGCCCCCCTCTTCCGCTCCCTGCGCGGCGGCACCCCCGCCGATCTGCGCCCCATCATCAAACGCTCGGTCGAGATCAAGGCCGAGGTCGTCTCCAAGGACGAGTTCGAGACGACCGGCCTCCGCGCCACCCTCAACTTCGGCCACACCCTGGGCCATGCGGTGGAGAACGCCGCCGGCTACGGCGTCCTCCTCCACGGGGAGGCGATCTCCATCGGCATCCGGGCGGCGGCGCACCTCTCCCACAAGAAGCTGGGCCTCCCCCTCGCCGACGTCCGGGACATCGAGGCAACCCTCGCCGCCGCGAAGCTCCCCCTCCACTTCCCGCAGGTGAAGGAGGCCGCCATCCGGGAAAAGATCGTCCGCGCCCTGAAACTCGACAAAAAGGCCGAGGCGGGCGTCAACCGCTGGGTCCTCCTCCCCGCCATCGGGAAGACCGTCCTGACCGACGACGTGACCGGAGACGACGTCGAGGCGCTCCTCTCCCTCATCGCCACCCCGCCCGGGACCTTTTAAAGAATCCCCCCGCGTGACGCCCCTCGAAGCCAACCTCACCCTCTCGCTGATTCCCCACATCGGCCCCGTTCGGGCACGGCGGCTGCGGGAACGCTTCGGCGACGCTCAATCGATCTTCACCGCGACGGAGCGGGACCTCCAGCAGGTGGAAGGAATCGGCCCCGAGTCGGTCCGGTCGATCCGCGCCGGGGCCGACGGGGCCGGAGCCGCCGAGGAACTGGAGAAAGCCGCCGCCCTCGGCGTCACGATCCTCCACGGGGACGATCCCCGCTATCCGGCCTCCCTGACGGAGATCTACGATCCCCCCCTCGTCCTCTACGTCCGGGGAACGGTCCCCGAACGGTGGAAGCAAGGCGTGGCCCTCGTCGGCTCCCGAATGACAACCCATTACGGGCAGGAGACGGCGAG
>CAISZB010000273.1 GCA_903889845.1 uncultured Verrucomicrobium sp.
GGGCATCACCCATAACTTCGCGCCCCCCTACGCCAACACCAGCCCGATCGCCGTCAGCAATAACACGGCCCCGATCAACCGCCGTCCCATGACGGCCCGACCCACTTCCCGTTCCCGGTTCCCGAACCAATGCCCCAGGAACCAGACGAGGAGGACCGTTGTCAGCGCGCGGAAATTATAGATGACGTTGATCTCCGTCGCGTGGCCGTAGCGGGGGATGGCGTAGTAGAGGACCGCCCCCTGCGCCCCCAGGAAAAAGGCACCCCAAAGCAGCCACTTCCTTCCCGCCGCGTCGAGGGAGCAGAGCGGCGCACTGAAGAAGGGGATCATCCCGAAAGAAAGGAGAGCGCAGACGAGGAGGATGAGGCTTCCGAACCGGGCACCTCCCCAATGAGGCCCCCACTTCTGCACGAGGACATCGGTCACCGCGAAGTTGAAGGCGGCCAGGCCCGCCCACAACGCCGTAAGCCGGAACTGAGTGCGGGAGGCCTGCGTCGCGTTCCCGCCGCCGAACAGAAAAAGCGCCCCCGCCGTGAGAAAGGCGGCGAGCCACAGCTTCCCCGGCACCGCCGCTCCGATCAGGAGGACGGTGAAGAGGGCGACGAAGATCACCTTCGTCCCCAGGATCGGCGTCGCGATGGAGAGGGCGCCCCGCTCGATCGCGTAAAAGGTGAAGATTTGCCCGACCAGGAAGGTCGTCCCCACGATCACGAGTTGGGGCCACTCCCCCCACGGCAGGGGGATGTCCCCTCCCTGCAGCAGGAACGGTGCGGCCAGGATCGCCACGGAGAGGTTGCAAACGAAGGCCGTCCGCCACGGGCCGACGCCGTGCTCCGCCGCCCGCTTGATGAGGAGCGAGGCGACGGAGTAGACGATCCCCGCGACGAAGGGGATGAGGAGGAAACGCACTCGTTATTCCACGGCAGCGGGCTCGGGAGCCGCCTTCCCCTTTGTCGGCTTGGCTTCCTCGGTCCCCTTGCCGCTGATCTTGGCCTTCGTGGCGGCCTCGATCTTGGCGAAGAGCTCGGGATTCCCCTTCAGCTCGTTGAGCGCCGCGTCGCGGCCCTGGGCGATCTGCACCCCCTCGAAGTAGAGCCACGCGCCCTTCTTCTCGACGGCGTTCTGCTCGATCGCGAGGTCGAGGAGCGACCCGACGCCGGAGATGCCCTCGTTGTAGAGGATGTCGAACTCGCACTCGGTGAAGGGCGGGGCGACCTTGTTCTTCACGACCTTCACACGGGTCCGGTTGCCGAAGACGGTGCCGTCGGCGTGCTTCAGGGCCGCGATGCGGCGGATGTCGATGCGGACGGAGGCGTAGAACTTGAGGGCCTTGCCGCCGGGGGTCGTCTCCGGGTTGCCGAACATGACGCCGATCTTCTCGCGGAGCTGGTTGGTGAAGATGCAGACGGTCTTCGCCTTGCTGATGATGGCCGTGAGCTTCCGCAGGGCGCTGCTCATGAGGCGGGCCTGGGCGCCGACGGTCGAGTCGCCGATCTGCCCTTCCAGTTCGGCCTTCGTGATGAGGGCCGCGACGGAGTCGATGACGATGACGTCGAGGGCGTTCGACTTGATGAGGGTCTCGACGATGTTCAGGGCCTCCTCGCCCGAGTCGGGCTGGGAGACGAGGAGCTCGTCCATGTTGACGCCGAGGCGGCGCGCATACTGGGGGTCGAGGGCGTGCTCGACGTCGATGAAGGCGGCGTTCCCGCCCTGCTTCTGGGCCTGGGCGACGACCGTGAGCGCGAGGGTCGTCTTGCCCGACGACTCCGGCCCGTAGACCTCGATGATCCGGCCCCGGGGGAAGCCGCCGACGCCGAGGGCGTGGTCGATGACGATGGAGCCGGTCGGGATGACGTCGATGGCCAGCTTCGCGTTCTCGTCGCCGAGGCGGACGATGGAGCCGTCCCCGTACTGCTTCGCGATGGCCTGGAGGGCCAGTTCGAGGTTCTTGTCGCGGACGCCCGGGACGGTCGCGGCGGCGGCGGCGGCTTTCGAGTCGTAGCGTTCAGCTTTTTCAGCTTTTTCGGGTCTGGCCATATAAGAAGTGCGGTGAGGTGTTGGGGTGGTTAGGACGGAGAGGAGTTGTTATAAGTCTGTATAATATTATACGGATGTATGCACAGCGCGGCGGCAAAGGTCAAGCGCTGTTTGCGCGGTCCGGTTTTTGAAGGTCTCCCGGTCGGACTGAAACCGCTTCAAAACGGCCTGGGTGCCGGTGGGGGTGGCGAGGGCGATCCAGACCGTGCCGACCGGTTTCTCCGGCGTTCCCCCGTCGGGTCCGGCGATGCCGGTGACCGCGATGGCGAAATCGGCTCCGGCCCGGAGTCGCGCCCCCTCGGCCATCGCCCGGGCAGTCTCCTCGCTGACGGCCCCGGGGCCGCTCTCGGAAAAATAAGTCTCGGGCACGCCGAGCTGCGACCTCTTCGCCTCGTTCGCGTAGACGACCCAGCCGTAGCGCAGGACCTTCGACGCGCCGGGGACGTTCGTGACGCGGTGGGCCAGGAGGCCGCCGGTGCACGATTCGGCCAGGGCGAGGGTCTTTCCTTTCTCCGACAGCACGCGGACCAGGGCGGCCTCGACGGTCTCCCCGTCGACGGTGGCGATGCTGGCGCCGAAGGTCTTCTCGACCAGCGCGGCGGCGGGGACGAGGCGCGCGGGATCGGACGAGATGAGCCGCAGGTCGACCAGCCCGGGGCGGGCGCAATAGCCGATCTCCAGGCCCTCGCCGCCGGGCAGGGCGCGGAGAGGTTCCTCGATCATCGTGGCAAGGCGGGACTCCGGCACGTCGGCGATGCTCCAGCTCCGCATGTGGAGCGGCGGCAACGCCCCCCGCTTTTTGAACCACGGCAGGAACCCCTCGCGCCACATGGGGACCAATTCGCGCGGCGGACCGGGGAGGAGGACGACGATTTTCCCCTCGCTCTCCAAAATCAGACCCGGAGCGGTCCCGACGGCATTCGGCAGGACGACGGCCCCCTGCGGGACCATGGCCTGGCGGGCGTTGATCGGGGCCGGTTCGATGCCGCGCGAACGGATGTAGGCCTCGATCCGCGCCCAAAGTTCCTTGTCGAGCGCGAGGGGGAGGCCCAGCAACTCCGCCGCCGCCTCCCGCGTGATGTCGTCGGAGGTCGGGCCCAGGCCCCCGGTGACGAGGACGAGGTCGGCCCGCTTCAGCGATTCGGCCAGCGCGACGCCGATGGCAGGGCCGTCCGGCACCGTCGTCTGCCGCGCGACCCGCAGGCCCAGGGCGAACAGCTCCCGCCCGAAGAAAGCCGCGTGCGTGTTGACGACGTGGCCGAGGAGGAGCTCGCTGCCGGTGTTGAGGACCTCGACGTTCATCCCGGGTTAGGTTGCCCGGCCTACTTCTTCGGCACCGGCAGGTTGATCCCCTTCGAGCAGGGGCAGTTCTTGAACTTCACGTTCGGGTGATTCGGGCAGGGATCGTTCCGGCCCACCTTCGGGATTTCGCGGCGGATGGGGAGGACCATCTCCTCCGGCTCGGGCTTGGCCTGTTCAGATTGGGCGTGGGCTTGGGCCGGCGCCGCCTGGGGCTGAGGCGCCTCCGCCATCGCCGACGGGGCCTCGGCCTTCACCAGCCGCTGCGGCAGGGCGCTGAGGAAGCGCTCGAAGGCGGTGAGGCTGGAGGCGGAGCGGAAGAGGTTGTGGACGATCTCGTGCTCGATCCGGCCCATCAGCTCCTCGAACATCGCGTAGGCTTCCTGCTTGTACTCGATGAGGGGGTCCTTCTGGCCGTAGGCGCGGAGGCCGACGCTGGTCCGCAGGCCGTCCATCGCGTAGAGGTGCTCCTGCCAGAGGCGGTCGATCGCGGAGAGGATGATGTAGCGCTCGATCCCCTTCACGGCGTCGGGCTCCTCGAACTTCACCTTCAACTCGTAGGCCTCGGTGACGCGGGCCAGGAGGTCGTCGCCGACGGCGGCGGGGGGACGGGTGAGGTCGAGGTCGCCCTCGCGGAGGCCGAGGGGGAAGGTCGAATTGATCCAGGCCAGCAGCCCGGAGGCGTCGGGCCCTTCGGCCAGGCCTTCGAGGCGGACCTGGGCCTCCCCGCGGACGACCTTGGCGACGACCTCGAAGACATCCTTGCGCGGCTCCTCGGCGACGAGGATGTCGCTGCGGTAGCTGTAGATGACGTCGCGCTGGAGGTTCATCACGTCGTCGTACTGGAGGGTGTGCTTCCGGATGAGGTAATTCCGCTCCTCGACGCGCTTCTGCGCCGTCTCCACGGCCCGGTTCAGCCACGGGTGCTGGAGTTCCTCGTCGTCCTTCATCCCCAGGCGGGTCATGAGGTCGGAGATCCGGCGGGAGTCGCCGAAGTTCCGCATCAGGTCGTCCTCGAAGGAGATGAAGAAGCGGGAGGCGCCGGGATCGCCCTGGCGCGAGCAGCGGCCGCGCAGCTGCCGGTCGATGCGGCGCGACTCGTTCCGCTCCGTCCCGATGACGCAAAGGCCGCCGAGCTCCGTGACGCCCGGCCCCAGCTTGATGTCGGTACCGCGGCCCGCCATGTTCGTGGAGATGGTGACGGAGCCCTTCTGCCCGGCGTTGGAGACGATCTCCGCCTCCTGCTGGTGGAACTTCGCGTTGAGGACGTGGTGCGGGACCTTCTCCCGGGCGAGCATCCGGGAGACGATCTCCGACGACTCGACGGAGATCGTGCCGACGAGGATCGGCTGGCCGGTCTCGTGGACCCGCTTGATCTCCTGGATGAGGGCGTTGTACTTCGCGCGGCGGGTCTTGTAGATCGTGTCGTCGAGGTCCTTGCGGATGTTCTTCCGGTTCGGGGGGACGACGATGACGTCGAGCTTGTAGATGTCGTGGAACTCGTTGACCTCGGTCTCCGCCGTGCCGGTCATGCCGGAGAGCTTCTCGTAGAGGCGGAAGTAGTTCTGGATCGTGATCGTGGCCAGGGTCTGCGTCTCGCGTTCGAGCTGGACGCCCTCCTTCGCCTCGACGGCCTGGTGGAGGCCGTCCGACCAGCGGCGGCCCGGCATGAGGCGGCCC
>CAISZB010000274.1 GCA_903889845.1 uncultured Verrucomicrobium sp.
GGGTACAATCGCTTCGCTTCCCTGTACAGGTGGAGGCCACCCGCGCGTTTGAACGAATGGAGGGCGTGCCGCCCTCCAAGCCTCCCGGCTCTGATACGGCGTGGGGAGAAGGACGCGTCCCTTCAGGCTATGCTTTTGAGCGGTGGCGACCTCCGCTGAATTTAACCTCTATGGGAGGAATCACTATAGGGGGAGAGTCCTCTTCCCTACGCCCGATACTCCCGATCCGGATCGGTCCCGAACGCGTCCGGGATATGCCGCACCTCCGGCGCCCGGTCTGGCGATGGAATCACCTCAACAATGTCGAAGCGGTAGGGAATCGACGCTCCCCGCTGCTTCCCTCGGTGCAGCTCCCGCAGATAGAACTGGCTGGCGCGGACGAGGCGGGCCCGCTTCAACGCGTCGACAGCCTCGGAGGGCTGGCCGTGGAGGGCATCCCGGCGGGTCTTCACCTCGACGAAGACGAGGACGGTCCCGTGGCGGCAGACAAGGTCGATCTCGTTCTTCTCGATCTTGAGGTTCCGCAGGAGGATCTTCAGGCCGTTCCGTTTCAGGAATCGGGCGGCGAGGCGTTCCCCGTATCGGCCCATCGCCCCGGCCTCGCCCGGTTCAAAGAGGAAGCGGGGTGTCGGAGCATGCTCGGACGGGAGCAAAAGAGCGGCGATGAATCGGGGTAGGGCCATGACGTTTCAGGGCGGCGAGGTGGGCGGCGGTCCCGTAGCCTTTGTGGATCTCGAAGCCGTAGGCGGGATGGGTTGCGGCCCAGGCGATCATCGTGGCGTCCCGCGCCTCTTTGGCAAGGATCGAGGCGGCGGCGATGGCGGCGACCTTCGCGTCGCCCTGGATCACGGCCCGGCCCGGAATGCCGACGGGGGGGCAGTCCCGGCCGTCGACCAGGACGTAGTCGGGGAGGGGAGAAAGGCCCGTCACGGCCCGGCGCATCGCCAGCAGGGTGGCCCCGAGGATATTGAGGGCGTCGATCTCTTCGACCGTCGCCTCGGCGACGGCGAAGCGGAGGCCGGGATGGGCGCGGAGGGCGGCGGCGACCTCGGCCCGCTGCGCGGCGGAGAGCTTCTTCGAGTCGTCGAGGAGGGGATGGGAGAAATCCTCCGGGAGGATCACGGCGGCGGCGACGACCGGCCCGGCGAGGGGGCCGCGCCCGGCTTCGTCGATCCCGGCGATGTGGGCGTAGCCTTGCAGACGGAGTGCGGCTTCGGCCTCAAAAAGGAAACGGCGCCCCGGGTCGCGAACCTCGCCCAGGGCGGGGAGGTCGGCTTGGCGGAGCGCCGTTTTCTTGAGTCCGGCGCGCGGGCGCGCTTCGGCGGGGTCTTTGGACTTGCGGCCCATAAACCCGTTGGAAAAATCGGACTAGAGGGCGAGGGCGTTAGAGAGCGAGAGCATTTTTGCCCTTGCGATTGCGGAGGAAGTAGAGCTTCGCGCGGCGGACGGGGGAGGAGCGCTTCACTTCGACCTTCTCGACGCGGGGGGAGTGGAGGGGGAACACCCGCTCGACACCCTCGCCGTAGCTGATCTTGCGGACAGTGAAGACGGCGTTGAGGCCACGGCCCTTGCGGCCGATCACGGTGCCTTCAAAAATCTGGGTCCGCTCCTTTTCGCCTTCCTTGACGCGGGTATGCACCTTCACATCGTCGCCGATGGTGAAGTCGCTGGGCTGCGCCTTGAACTGCTCTTTCTCGATCTTTTCGATTAACTTCGACATATCTTTTCTCGTTTCCAAACTACGTTTTCGCCTGTTTCAGGTCAGGCCGCACCCGCGCGGTTTTCCGCTCTGCACATTCTTTTCGCCACGCGGCGATCTTCGCGTGGTCGCCGGAGAGCAAAATCTCCGGCACCTTCCGCCCCTGGAATTCAGGAGGCCGCGTATACTGCGGTCCTTCCAGGAGCCCTTCCGAGAACGAATCGCTCTGCGCCGATTCCCCGTTGCCGAGGACGCCGGGCAGCAACCGCACGACGGCGTCGATGACGACCATCGCGGCCACCGTCCCGTTGGTCAGGACGTAGTCGCCGATGCTCACCTCCGCGTCGACCAGATGCTCGATCACCCGCTCGTCGACCCCTTCGTAGTGGCCGGAGATCAGGATCAGCCGTTCCTCCGCGCTCCACGCCTGGGCGAGGGGCTGGTTGAAGACCGTCCCGCCGGGCGACATGAGCACCACCTTGCCGGGCCGGGAGTCCTTCGAACGGACGTCCGCGACGGCGGCAAAGAGGGGTTCGCACTTCAGAACCATGCCGGGACCACCCCCGTAGGGACGGTCGTCGACGATCCGGTGCTTGTCGGTCGCATAGTTCCGGAGTTGGTGGAGGTGAATCTCCGCCAATCCGGCCTGCTGCGCCCGGCCCAGAATCGTCTCCCGCAAGGCTCCTTCGAGCATGCCGGGAAACAGGGTGATGACATCAATCCTCACCGCGCTTCGCTCTCTTTCGCTAAACTAACAAAGAACAAATTCTAAAAAATCGACAGATCAGACCGAAAGGTTGCCCCTTCGGTTGCTTTCCCGCATCAGGTCGCGCTGTTCTCGAACAGCTGGACCGTGACTCGGGTCTCGTTCCGGGAACCGGCTGCGTTCAGCAGGCCCCGGATTGCGTTGATCGTCTTCCCGTTCCTTCCGATCACCCGTCCGATATCCTCGGGGTGGACCGAAATCTGGAACGTCGTGTGGCCCGGTTCGTCGATCTGCCGCAGGTCGACGTCGTCCGGATGCCGGATGAGCCGCTGGAGAACCAGATCGAGGAAGTATCTCATATCGGGAGGGCTCCTTTGGCTTATCCTTTACGAAGCACCTTTCCCGGTGCCCGTCTCTCTAGGCGGTCGCGGGAGCGGCCTTCTTCGCCTTTTGGGCCTTTTTCAGGAGGCTGGCAACGGTCTCGCTCGGCTGGGCGCCGTTCTTGATCCAAAATTCGACCCGCTCGACCTTGAGCGTCGGGGCCTTGTCCTTCTTCGTCGGGTCGTAGGTGCCGACCTGCTCGATGAACTTCCCGTCACGGGGGCTATGTTTGTCGGCGACGACGATCCGGTAATAGGGCCGGTTCGTGGTCCCTTCGCGACGCATCCGAATGGAAACTGCCATAATCTTTCTCTGTCCTTTTCTCTTCTGACTTCTTCTGACTCTCTTTGGTCGCGTTCCGCTTCAGCCCCGCTTTCCCATCATTCGGGAAAGCATCTTCTCGGGCCCGCCGCCTCGCGCCATGCGGCTCATCATTTTCTTCATCTCCTCGAAGCGGTGCACCAGGTCGTTCAGTTCGGCCACGCTCGTCCCGCTTCCGCGGGCGATGCGCTGTCGGCGCCTCGCATTGAGGATATCCGGTTTGCGACGCTCCTGGGGGGTCATGGAGAGGATCATCGCCTCCACTTGCCGCATTCGCTTCTCGTCAAAGCCGGAACTGGCCACCTTAGACATACCCGGGATCATGCCAAGCAAATTCTCAAGCGGCCCCAGCTTTCGGATGAACCGCATCTGGTCGATGAAGTCCTGGAGGTCGAAGGCGTTTTTACGCAGTTTCTCCTCCATTTTCATCATCGAGTCGGCGTCGAAGGCCTCCTGCGCCTTCTCGACGAGGCCGACGATGTCTCCCATGCCCAGGATGCGCCCCACAAGGCGTTCCGGGTCAAAGACTTCAAGGGCGTCCGGCTTTTCCCCCAGGCCGAGGAACTTCACCGGCACTCCCGCCGTCTTCTGCATCGAGAGGGCGGCCCCGCCCCGGGCGTCGCCGTCGAATTTGCTCAGGACGATGCCGCTCAAGGGGAGGTGGCTCTGGAAAGCTTGGGCGATTTTGACGGCGCTCTGGCCGGTCGCGGCGTCGGCGACGAGGAGGGTCTCCTGCGGCTCCAAAATGGCGGAGACCTCCTTCAATTCGGCCAGCAGAGCCTCGTCGAGGTCGAGGCGTCCGGCGGCGTCGAAGATGAGGACGGCGATCCGTTCCTTCACCGCCTCTTCCCGGGCGCGGCGGGCGAGGGCGGCGGGGGTCTTCTCCTCGGGCCAGAACCAGACGGGGATGTCGATGCTCTTCCCCAGGGTCTGAAGCTGCGCGACGGCGGCGGGCCGGGTGATGTCCCCGGCGACAAGGGCGATCCGGTGCTCCTTCACCTTCCGGCGGAAGTGGAGGGCCAGCTTCGCGGCGGTGGTCGTCTTCCCCGCGCCGTTGAGGCCGGCCAGGAGGATCCGCAGGGGGCGGGCGGCGGAGACCTCCTGCGTCCCCTCGGAGAAGAGGCGGAGGAGTTCGTCGTGGAAGATTTTGACGAACTGCTGGCCCGGCTGGATGCTCTTGAGGACTTCCTCGCCGAGGCACTTCTTCTTCACCTCCTCGCAGAGGTCCTTCGCGATCTGGTAATTGACGTCGGCGGCGAGGAGCGCGAGGCGGACCTCCCGCACGGCGTCGGCGACGTTGCTCTCGGAGAGCTTGCCGTAGCCGCGCAGATTGCGGACGACCGATTCGACTTTTTCCTGGAGAAATTCAAGCATGGCGGAAGGGGAGAGGGGAGCGGTGGAACCGCGCCCGATGAAGCGCCTAGGAAGGCGTCAGGAGCAGCGTGTGGAGGGCGGTGGCGAGGGGGGCGATCTCGTCGATGAATCGCTCGATGTCCCGCCGGTAATCGTTGTCGGGCTCGGCGGAGACGAGCTTGCGCTGGCTTTCGAGGTA
>CAISZB010000275.1 GCA_903889845.1 uncultured Verrucomicrobium sp.
GCCACTGGGAGGCGGCGTGGAGGGCAGTCCGTTCCGTGATGAAGCGGGCCCCGGCAACCCCTTCCGGGATGTCGTCGTTCGACTCGTGGGAAAGAGGCTCGACCTCGTTCGCCCCGGCTTCGATGGCGGCGGCCTCGATGTCGGAGGCGGCGTCCGCGTGGTAGGCCTCGACGAGGCCGACGTGGTCGAAGAGGAACTTGTTGCTTCCCCCGGCGCCCAGCTGCCCCTTGCGGAAGAGGGTGCGGATCTCCGGCGCCGTCCGGTTGTTGTTGTCGGTCAGCACCTCGACGATGACGGGGATCTTGTGCGGGGCGTAGCCCTCGAAGGCAATTTGCTCCAGCACCAGCTTGTCGTCGCCGATCCCGGCGCCCTTCTTGATCGCGCGGTCGATGTTTTCCTTCGGCACGCTCTCCTTCTTCGCCTTTTCGACGGCGGCGTGGAGGCGGGCGTTGTGCGCGGGGTCGGCCCCGCCGTGCTTCGCGGCGACGGCGATTTCCCGCAGATACTTCCCGGCGTTCTGCGATTTCCGGAGGGAGGCGACCTCCCGCTTGGCCAAGAGCCATTGACGTCCCATAAAAATGCTTTTGTTTAAAAGGTGGAGGAAAGCATTACCAACTCTAACCGACTTCGGCAATCAGTTCCCGGAGGACGGCGGCATCGGCCAGGAACTGGTCCGGGGAATCCCCCAGGACGAATTCCATCAGGGCGAAGCGGTCCCCCGGCACCTTCGCCGCCGCCTGGAGGAAGGCCCGCCAACGGTCCTTCCCCTCGGCCAGGGGATGCCGCTCCGCCGCGGTCGGCCACCACTGGAAGACGTGGAGGTTCGAGAGGACGGGCGCGAGGGAGGCGATCTCCTCCAGTCCGGTCCCGACCGGCTTCCCGTGCCGGGGCTGCCAATAGGAATGGACATTCGGCCTCCCCACGCGGCCCAGCATGGCCAGGACGGAAGGCGCGTCGTCGGTCAGCGTCCCGTCGTGGAACTCGCAGGCGACGGCGATCTTTTCCTTGGCGGCGAGGTCGGCAATGCGGGCGAAGTCGGCGGCAACCCGCTCCCGGTCGGCCTCCGTCGCGGAGGCCGAGGAGACGGCCCCCGACCAGACCCGGATCGAGGGGGCGCCGAGGGCCTGCGCCGCCGCGAGGATCGGCTCGAAGGGCTGCCCCTCCCCAACGCGGTAGTAGGACCCATAGGAGGCGACGCGGAGCCCGCTCTCCCGCGTGAGGCGGCCCACCTCGGCGGCCTTTGTCGCGTCGTCGGGCGGCACATGGACATCCCCGCCCCACTCGACTGCGTCCAATCCAGCACGGACGGCGAGGGCGACGATTTCGGAGGGGGAAAGCTGGCGGAAGGTGACGGAGACAAGGCCGGAGGCGATCATGCGGCAACTCTATCGTTCCGCCCCGCAAAGCGCGAGCCCGACGAAGCCGCACTCCGTTCGCAGGCGCTATCGGAACAGCGCCAACGGCTCGAAAGTCCGCTGCGCCCGCTTCCAGAAAAAGGCGAGGGAGGGAGTGGTCTCGACCGGGAGCTTCCGGTGGAAGAGGCAGGCGGCGATCTCCCCGGCGCGAGGCGTGAAGATCGCCTTCGGTGATTTGGCCTTCGCCATCTTCACCTTGTGCCGCAGGATGACGCGGAAGAGGAGGGCGAAGGCTTCCTTCTGGGGCCGGTCGTAGAGGTCGATCGGGGTCGCGACGTCGATCTCGACGCCCAGCTCCTCCTTCACCTCGCGCCGCAGCGCGCCGAGGAGCGATTCCTTCGAGCGGACCTTGCCGCCCGGAAGGGCCCACATGCCGGTCCGCTCCTGCTTCACCAGGAGGACGTGGCCGAAGGCGTCCTCGATCCAGGCCATGACGGAGATCGCTTTCTTGGGATCGGCCCGGTAAGGGGTCTTCGCCCGACGCGGCGCGGCCTTGGCCTTGGCCGTTCCCGTCTTCGCGGTGAACGTCGCCGTCGCCGAGCGGAGCGCGGCGACGCGAGTGATCGACTTTGCCCCGACATGGGCGCGTTCTCTTTTCCGAAGGGAGGGCATAACTCTCTGAGCTATAGCGAGAACCATGCCATTCCCACAATCGGAATCGAAGGAACTAAGTAGATTTTTTTTGGCTTCCCCGGGAGAGCAGGCAATCCCGGTCCCGAAGGGCCGCTTCTCTACAGGAACCTCCCCTCCGCCAGCGTGCGCATGAGGGTCGTGTGGCGGGTCAGCAGGGCGCCGTAATCGAACCCGCCTTGCGGTACGTGCGCCTCGGCGGGGTTTGCCCGGGCGAGGCGTTCGGAGGCGGTGGGGAGGGCTTCCCCGGTGACGAGGCTTGCGGCCTGGATCGCGGCGCCGAGGGCGGCGCCTTCCGCATTCTCCATCGTCACGACGGGGACGCCGAAGACCTCGGCGCAGAGCTGCCGCCAGACGGCGCTCTTGCTCCCGCCCCCGGTGAGGCGGATCTCCGTCGGGGCGATGCCCAGGGCCCGCAGCCGTTCGAGGCCGTGGGCGAGGCCGAGGGTGGCCCCTTCCATGACGGCGCGGGCGAGGTGGCCGGGCGTCGTGTTGCCGAGGGTCATCCCGTGGAGGACGCCGGTGCCCAGGGGGAGGTTGGGCGTCCGTTCCCCCTGGAGGTAGGGGAGAAAGAGGAGGCCGCCCGCGCCGGGCGGGGCGGAGGCGACGGCGCGGTCGAGCGCCGCGTGGTCCCAGCCGAAGAGGGTGCGCATCGCCTCGGTCGCGACGGTGACGTTCATCGTGCAGAGGAGGGGGAGCCAGCCGTCGGCGCTGTCGCAGAAGGCGGCGATCTCCCCGGTGGGGTCGATGACGGGGGCGTCGGCCCTTGCGTAAAGGGTCCCGGAGGTGCCGAGGCTGGCGGTGACGCGGCCCGCCTTCACGTTCCCGGTGCCGAGTGCCCCCATCATGTTGTCGCCGCCGCCCGCAGCGACGCGGACGCCGGGGCCGAAGCCCCAGCGGTCGGCCAACTCGGGCCGGAGGGTCCCGGCGGCCCTCAGCGAGGAGCCGAGGGGCGGGAGCACCTCGTGCAGGCGCGGGTCGATGAAGTCGGCGAGGGGGCGGCACCACTCGCGGCGGCGGACGTCGAGGAGGGCGGTGCCGGAGGCGTCGCCGTATTCCATCGTCAGGGTGCCGGTGAGGTGCCGGTTGAGGTAATCGTGGGGCAGGGCGACGTGGGCGATCCGGGCGAAGTTCGCCGGCTCGTGCCGTTTCAGCCACAGGAGCTTCGGCGCCGTGAAGCCGGGGAGGACGTCGTTCCCCGCCAGGGCGATGAGGCCCGTCGCGCCGCCGAAGGCCGAACGGAAGGCCTCGCACTCCTCGACGGTCGAGGTGTCGCACCAGAGCTTCGCCGGGCGGATGACCGCGCCTTCCCGATCGAGGACGACGAGGCCGTGCTGCTGGCCGGAGACGCCGATCCCGGCGACTTCCCGCCGCCGCGCCCCGAGGGCGGCGGCGACCTCGGCGACGGTCCGGTCGAGCGCGGCGACCCAGTCGGCGGGGTGCTGCTCCGCGTGGCCGCGCGGCAGCCCCTCGATCAGGCCGGTGGGGGCCGAAGCCGCCGCGAGGACGGCGCCGGTCTCCCCGTCGAGCGCGATCGTCTTCGTGCTCTGCGTGCCGCAGTCGATGCCCAGGAAGACCATGCCTACTTTTTTCACAGCTTCTTAGTGCAGGTAGGTGTTCAGGAGGTTTTCAAGGTATTCCTGCTTCCCGCTCTTCGGTTGCGGTTCGCCGAGCTTCCCGAGGACGAGCTTTTCCAGCTCCTTGAACCCGATCTTCTTTTTCTCGATCTCCTTGCCGTAGCCCGTGTCGTAGCTGGCGTAGCGGTCGGCGACGAAGTCGGAGAACTTCCCCTCCTTGAGGATCGTCCGCGCGATCTTGAAGGCGAGGGCGTAGGCGTCCATCCCGCCGATGTGGGCGACGAAGAGGTCGGCCGGGTCGATCGACTCGCGGCGCAGCTTCGCGTCGAAGTTGAAGCCGCCGGTGCCGAGGCCGCCCGCCTTCAGGATCGAGACCATCGCGAGGGTCAGCTCCTTCACGTCGGTGTTGAACTGGTCGGTGTCCCAGCCCAGGAGGAGGTCCCCGGCGTTCGCGTCGATGGAGCCGAGGGCCTGCGCGGCGGCGGCGACTTCGATCTCGTGCTGGAAGCTGTGCCCGGCGAGGGTGGCGTGGTTCGTCTCGATGTTGAACTTGAAGTGCTTCTCCAGGCCGTAGGTGCGGAGGAAGGCGATGCCGCTGGCCACATCGAAGTCGTACTGGTGCTTCGTCGGCTCCTTCGGCTTCGGCTCGATCAGGAACTGGCCTTGGAACCCGATCTCCTTCGCGTAGTCGACCGCCATGTGGAGGAAGGCGGCCAGGTGGTCCTGCTCGCGCTTCAAATTCGTATTCAAGAGGGTCTGATAGCCTTCCCTGCCGCCCCAGAAGACGTAGTTTTCGCCGCCCAATTCAAGGGTGGCTTCCAGGGCTTTCTTCACCTGCGCGGCGGCGTAGGCGAAGACGTGGGCGTCGGGATTCGTCGCCGCGCCGCACATGTAGCGGGGGTTGGAAAAGAGGTTCGCGGTGCCCCAGAGGAGTTTCACGCCGGTCGCCTTCTGGAGCTGCTTCGCATGGGCGACGAGCGTGTCGAGGTTCCTATTCGACTCGGCGAGGGACTTTCCCTCCGGCGCGATGTCGCGGTCGTGGAAGGCCCAGAACGGCGCGCCGATCTTCGAGAAGAATTCGAACGCGGCGTCCATCCGGACGAGGGCGACGGAGACGGGGTCCTTCCCGGCCTCCCACGGGCGGACGATGGGGCCGGGGCCGAAGGGATCGGCGCCCGTGCCGCGGAAGGAGTGCCAGTAGGCGATGGAGAAGCGCATGTGGTCGCGCAGCGTCTTCCCGTCGAAGGTCTCGCCGGCGTCGTAATGGCGGAAGGCCAGGGGGTTTTTGCTCCCGGGCCCCTCGTGGGGGATGGCGGGCGTCGAAAAGTAGGACTTGCGATTTTTTTTCATCATGGCGATTTTGGAATCATTCTGGGCGCCCGACCCTCCCGGCTGGATATAGATTTCTCTTCCAAAGATATGGATTTTTTTGTCAGGCACTGGGCGCCCTATCCCCGCCGGTTTCCCTCCGATCTGCCCGTCCTGAATATGGGGGACATCCGGGAGAAGGACCACTGGGTGAACCGGGTCTTCAGTACGTGCAACTTCTCCTTCATCCTCCGGGGCCGGGGCGAGTTCCGGCGGAGGGGAAAGACGTGGAAGATCGAGGCGCCCTGCGTCCTCACGCAGTGGCCGGGGGAGCGCCCCATGTACGGTCCCGGGATCGGGCCAGGGACGCCTCCGCTGCGGGAGACGTGGGACGAGGTCTATCTGATCTACGACGCGCGGTCCGTCCCGGCGCTGCGGCGGCGGGGCTTCGTCGCCGGGGGGAGGCCGGTCTGGAGGATCGAGAACCTGGCCGGGGTGCTGGCGCAGGTCGAGGAGCTGCGCGCGCTGGCGGCAAGGGCGGCGGGCGACCCCGCCCCGGAGGCGGTCGTCGACCGCGTCGACCGGATCTGCGAGCGGATGATCCTGGAGAGCCTCGCCCCGACGGCGGCGCGGTTCGAGCGGCCCGAATCCCAGGGCCGCCTCCGGGACGGGCACCCCGCCCTCCTGAAGATCGAGGCCGAGCTGCGGCGCAATCCCGAGCGGGAGTTCGACTTCGACGCGCTGGCCGCCGCCCACGGGATGTCCCCCTCCTCCCTGCGCCGGGGCTGGGCGGCGCTCTTCCGGGTCCCGCCGGGGCGTTACCACCTCGACCTGCGGATGCAGAAGGCGCGGCGGCTCCTCGTCGAGGGGGAGGCGCGGATCGGGGAGGTGGCCGTTTCGGTCGGCTTCGACGACGTCCTCTATTTCTCCCGCCGCTTCCGCCTCGCCACCGGCCTCTCCCCTTCCGATTACCGGAAGCGCTTCCTGCTCAAGCCCGCTTCCCCGGAAGCGCGCGATTGACCGGGCCGCTCACCCCAGATCGGCCTCGTACTTCAAATCCCAGTCCTTTCGGATCGCATCCATCAGCCGCATCATCGCGAGCGATTCGTCGAGGGGGAGGCCGGGGCTTTCCTTCAGGCCGGCGGCAAGGCAGCGGGTCGCCTCCCGCAATTCGTAGGCGAAGCCGTTGACGGGGTGCGGCACCTCGATCCGGGTCGGCTCCTGGCCGCCCGGATAAAGCGTCGCCTCCGTCGCGCCGTAGAAATCGGGGACGACGATCCGGCCTTCCGTGCCGATGATCTCCGCCCGGGCGCCGAGCGGGGTGCGGAGGGCGCAGGTGAGGACGGCCTGCGCCCCGCCGGGATAGTGGAGGAGGGCCGTGGCCTGCTCGTCGACGCCGGTCTCCCCGATGTGGGCCGCGCTGTGGATGGAGAGGGGGGGCCGTTCCGAACAACATCGCGGCGTAGGAAACGGGATAGATGCCGACGTCGAGGAGCGCGCCGCCGCCCAGGGCCTTGTTCAGCAGCCGCTCCTTCGGCTTCCACGCCATGCGTCCGCCGAAGTCGGCCTTCAGCATCCGCACCTCGCCGATGGAGCCGGAGGCGATCCATTCCCGGACCCGCAGCGTGACCGGGAGCCAGCGCGTCCACATCGCCTCCATGAAGAAGAGGTTCCGCGCCCGGGCCTCGGCGACCATCGCCCCGGCCTCCCGCGCGTTCATCGCCAGGGGCTTCTCGCACAGGACGGGCTTCCCGGCCCGCAGCGCGGCGAGGACGTTCCCGCAATGGGCCGGATGGGGCGTGCCGACGTAGACGGCGTCGACCTCGGGATCGGCCAGGAGGGTCTCGTAGGAAGGGTAGCCCTTGGGCACGCCGAACTCGGCGGCGAACCGAATCGCTCCCTCCCCCGTCCGCGAGGCGACGGCGGCCAGGGTGGCCGGGGCTTCCCACGTCTCCGCCCCGGCGAAGGCGCGGGCGAACTGCTTGCAAATGGCTCCGGTTCCGATCAGGCCCCAGCGTATCATGGGGGCGAGGCTAAGGGCCTTCCCGGCCGGAGCCAAGGTTGTATTGCCTTCGGCGCGGCGGGGGCGCTACCGTGGCGGCTCTATCCTATGGAAATCGACGCCCGCTTCTACATCTGCATCCTCGCCGGGGGGACCGGGGAACGGTTCTGGCCCGTCAGCCGCAAGGACAAGCCGAAGCACCTCATCACCCTCTTCGGGGAGGCGACCCTCCTGGAGCAGGCCGTCCGCCGCGCACAGGGCGTCGTCCCGAAGGAGCAGATCCTCGTCCTCACGAATGAGGACCAGTTGGAGGAGACGCGCCGCATCCTCACCTTCCTGGCCCCCGACCAGATCGTGGCCGAGCCGGAGAAGCGCGACACGGCCCCCGCCTGCGCCCTGGCCACGGCCCTGGCCCGGTCGAAGCACCCCAAGGCCGTCCTCGC
>CAISZB010000276.1 GCA_903889845.1 uncultured Verrucomicrobium sp.
GGGAAACTAACTGGCAGAGACGGGAGTCAACCCCTCCATTCGTTCAAACGTGCGGTGCGCATGGAGGAGCTACAGGGAAGCGCAGCGATTCTACCCGGCCCCAACGGGCCGTACCTATAACTTCGCGCCCCCCTACCCCCCATGCGACGCCAAAGCCTGGCCGATCTTCTCCAGAAGCCGGGCCTCCAGCTCCTCCGGCGGGAGGGAAGAGCGGATGCCGGCGGCGAGGCGGTGGCCGCCGCCGCCAAAGGAGGCCGCGATCTGGTTCACATCGACGCGGCCCCGGGAACGGAGGCTGACGCGGGTCTTCCCTCCCTCCATCTCCTCCAGCATGAAGGCGACCTCGACGGAGCCGACGACCTGGAGCTGCTCCAGGAAGTTCTCCACCTCGTCGGTCCGGGCGCCGCTCCGGGCGTACATCTCCTGCGTGAGGCGGTAGTGGGCGACGCGGTTCGTGTGGGTGAACTTCGTCACGGCCAGGACTTCCCGCTTCAGCATGAAGCTCTCGACCGAGGTCGATTGATAAAAGCGCTGCGCGATCGCCGTCGGGTCGGCCCCGCGGGAGACGAGGCTCGCGGCGACCTCGAAGGTGTGAGCCGAGGTGTGGCGGTATTGGAAGGAGCCGGTGTCGGTCATCAGGCCGACGTAGAGGTTCGTCGCCGCCTCGGGCGGGCAGGGCAACCCGGCGGCGTCGATCAGGTCGTGGAGGATCTGCGCGCAGGCGGGGCTCTCCGCATCGACGAGGTTGATCCGGCCGAAGCGGGGATTGCTCTGGTGGTGGTCGATATTGACGTCGGGCTGGCGGTTCCAGCCGACGAAGGTCTCCCCGAGGCGCTCTTGGGTCGAGGTGTCGACGGCGATGATCGCGACCTCGGGCGGCGGCGGCGCGGCGGGGGTTTTCTCCACCATCTCCTTGCCGGGGAGGAAGAGGTAATTCCGAAGCAGGCCGTCCTCGCTGTAGACGGAGACTTCCTTGCCGAAGGCCTTGAGGCTCAGCGCCAGGCCCAGGGAGGAGCCGTAGGCATCCCCGTCCGGCCGGATGTGGGAAAGGATGCAGAAGCGATCCCGCTCGGCGATGAGGGCACGAAAATGGTCGAGATGCGGCTGCATGAAAAGAAGTTGCGGAAAAAGAGTAGGGGAAAGAGTGCAATACCGCCTGAAGGAAAGCAAGGCGGGATCGCGCTTGCCGCCGCCGCCTCGCGCGGGTAGGTTGTCCGGCCATGTCCCAGGAGCCGCTTTCCACTCCGCCTCCGTCTCCGACCTCACCTTCCTCCCTGGCCCTCTCCTCGCCTTCGTCGCCCGCCCCCCAGGCGGAAAAGCGGCATCCCGGCCCGGTCGAGCCGGTCGTGAAGATGCACGCCCCGAAGCCGCTGCCGAAGGTGAAGGCCCCCGTCCTTTACAGTGAGCCGCGCCCCGTCCGTTCCCTGACCAGCCGCCTCATGGAAGGGGTCCTCTTCGCCATCGTTGCGGCGGCGATCGGCCACCTCGTCGCCCAGCGGCTCTTCGTGGGGGAGGAGCAGCTCGTCGACCGGCCCGTGGGTCCCCTGGCCGCGCTGATGTCGGCGGCGGATGCGGCGGCGCCCGCGCCTTGAATGGGGAGGCAATCGCAGCGCCATGGGCTCCCTCTCATGTTAGCCAGATGGCCTCTTTAGCTCTTTGTCGCTAGCGCGACGGCAGTCTACCCGGTCCCGAAGGGGCCGCCTACGCCCCGTAATTCCCCTTCGCCCAGAGGTGGGCATAGTGCCCGTTCAGGGCCAGGAGCTCCGCCCCCGTTCCCGACTCGACGAGGCGGCCCTGGTCCATGACGTAGATCCGGTCGGAGTAGTGGTGGACGGTGTTCAGGCGGTGGGTGACGATGAGGGTCGTCTGGATCCGCATGAGGCGGCGGAGGGTGTCCATGATCTCCGACTCGGTCGAGACGTCGAGGGCGCTCGTCGGCTCGTCGAGGAGGAGGATGGGGGCGCCCTTCAGGAAGGCGCGGGCGATGCCGATGCGCTGCCGCTGGCCGCCGGAGAGGCGGACGCCCCGCTCCCCGACGGGGGTCTTGTACCCCTGCGGGAGGCGGGTGATGAAGTCGTGCGCCTGGGCCTGGACGGCGGCGCGGCGGATCTCGTCCGGCTTCGCGCCGAGGCGGCCGTAGGCGATGTTTTCCTCGACGGTGCCGGAGAGGAGGAGGGTGTCCTGGAGGACGATGGCGATGTTTTCCCGGACCGATTTTTTCCGGTACTTTCGGATGTCGAGGCCGTCGAGGAGGATGCGGCCCTCCGTCGGGTCGTAGAAGCGGGGGATCATCGAGAGGACGGTCGTCTTCCCCGCGCCGGTGCCGCCGACGATGGCGACGGTCTGCCCGGGGAGGATCTCCAGGGAGAGGTCCTGGACGATGAGGCTCTCCTCCGCGTCGTAGCGGAAGGAGACGTGGTCGAAGGTGATCCGTCCGTCGATCGGCGGCAGGGCGGGGGCGCCGGGGGTCTCCGGCACGGCGTCCTCCGTGTCCATGACTTCGAAGACGCGCTGCATCCCCGCCGCCGCGCCCTCCATCGACCAGGCGGTGTAGCTGAGTTGTTCCAGGGGCTGGTAGAGGTTCGTCAGGTAGTTGAGGAAGATCCAGAGGTTGCCGAGGTCGAGGCGGGACTGGATGACGTGGGTGGCCCCCAGGTAGAGGACCAGCGCGGTGCCGAGGGCGGTGACGAGGCCGACGATGAGGCTGGAGAGGGTGCTGGTCAGCGTCAGCCGCAGGTTCGCGCCGTAGCTGTGTTCCGCCTCGCGGGCGAATTGGCTGACCTCGTACTCCTCCCGACCGAAGGCGTGGACGACGCGGATGGCGGAGAGGCCCTCTGTGGCGGCGGCCAGGACGTCGCTTTCCTCCTGCTGGAGGGTGTCGCTCTCCTGGCGGATGCGGCGGGCGAAGAAGGAGATGGTGAGCCACAGGAGCGGAACGACGGCGAGGGAGCAATAAGCCAGCGTCCGGTCGACGCAGAACATGACGGCGAAGGTCCCGACGAGGGTGATGACGGAACTGAGGACGGCGGTGAAGCCCCGGTTGAAGAGGGTCTGGATCGCCTGGGAATCGTAGGCGACGCGGAAGGTGGAGTCGCCGCTGCGGCGCCGCTCGTGGAAGTGGAGGGGGAGGTGCTGGAGGAAGGCGTAGAGGCGGGTGCGGAGGTGGAGGAGGGCCTTCAGGCCGATCTCCGTGAGGATGTAGTTGTTCCCGACGTTGAAGACGCCCTGGAGGAGGTAGATGACGATGACGCTCCCGGCGGCCCAGAGGGTGGCGTGGGCGATCGACATCTTGAGGCCCCAGAAGAGGATGTCGGGCGTGGTGTCGGTCGCCTTCGCGGCGGTGGCGACGGGGATGACGCTGTCGATCAGCCACTTCACCGGCCACGGCTTGAGGAGGTTCAGCGCGATGGTGACGAGGAGGAGGCCCAGGGCCAGCCCGATCTGCCCCAGGTAGGGCCGGTAGAAACGGATCGCCCGCAGGTAGACCGGGGCGGCCTTGGTCGGCGGGGGGGATTCCTTGGCGCTCATGGGGGGGATGGCCTTCCTTAGCCTGTTGGTCCTAGCTGGTCTTGTGCGACGTCTTCGTCTTCACGCTCTGGAGGCCGGCGCGGATGGCGGCGACGTGGATCAGCTCCGCCACACGGTACCGGAGCCGCAGGCCGTTGGCGATCCAGATGGAGAAGTGGAGGAGGATGAGGACGCAGGCGATGCCGAACGGGATCTCGTTGAACTCCCCGCTGTCGAGGGCCTGGACGACGCCGTGGAAGGCGTTGAGGAAGGGGAGCTCCTTCACCTGGGTCAGGCTCCCCACCAGCGTCAGGACGATAATGACGATCCAGACGATGTTGGAGAACATGCTGCCGACGAGGAAATTCCCCACCCGGGTCAGCCGCCGCCCGTGGGGGTAGATTTCCGTGATCGTCCGGATGCGGATGTTCCACCACCGGCTGGCGAAGATGTGGATGTCCCAGTCGGTCCACCCGGTGTCGAGGGTGTAGTTCCAGCCTTCCTCGTCGAGGAGCTTTTCGATCTCCCGCAGGAGGTCGGTCCGCTCCTTGCCGCCCTCGCTCCAGAAGGTGAGGTGTCCGGCGGAGAGGAGGCCGCTGGAGGCGTGCGGGACGTCCTCCGGCGTGGCGATGACGGCGGGGGGCGTCCGCTTCCCGCGCAGCCAGGTGAAGTGCCGCGCGCGGCCCCGCGCCAGCGGCTGCATCACGGCCAGGTAGAAGAGGAGGAGGCGGGTGCGGATCGAGTCGAACTTCGGTTCGATCCGGGCGCGGGTCATGTAGGAAAGGCCGCTCGTCAACGTCAGGGCGAAGAGGATCAGCGGCGCCAGCCGCAGGAAGGGGAACGGGAGGGAGAGGAGGAGGACGGTCGTGGAGAAGGCGACCCATTCCAGGCTGCCGAAGAGGCCCAGGTAGGGATTCTCCCCCTTCGGGTAGACGCACTGGAAGAACCCGGTGCCGAAGATGCCGTGGTAGACGAGGGGGCGGCTGAAGAAGGGGTCGAGGCGGACCTGGGTGTAGACGCGCCCGTGCCAGATCGCGGAGCCGGTGGAGCCGAAGTAATTGAGATGCTTGTAGCGGAGCATCGCCTCGGCCTCGCCGTAGCCTTTCTGCTGGCCGAAGTAGGCGTCGACAGTGAAGCGCCGGTAGTGCCAGACGATGGCCGAAGGGGAGAAGCCGATCTGGTGCCCCAACTGCATGATGCGCCAGCAGACGTCGACGTCGTCCCCGGCCTTCCGGTACTGGGCGTCGAAACCGCCGATCTCCTCCAGGGACCATTTCCAATAGGCCATGTTGCAGCCGGGGACGTGCTCCGCGACGGTGTCGGTGAGGAGGACGTGGCTGGGGGAGCCGGGCGCGGCGGCGACGGTGGCCTGGATCCAGTCGGTGGCAGGGGGGGAGATGTTCGGCCCGCCGACGGCGGCGAAGTTCCCGGCGTCGAGGGCCTGGACCAGGAAGTAGAGCCAGTCCTTGTCGACCATGCAGTCGGAATCGGTGAAGGCGACGATCGCACCCGTCGAGGCCTGGATGCCGACGTTCCGGGCGACGGAGAGGCCCTTGTTCACCTGGACGATGTTCCGCACCTTCGGGAAATCGGTCATGATCTCCTGCGTGTCGTCCTTCGAGCCGTCGTCGACGAAGATGACCTCGTAGTCGGGGTAATCGAGCTTGCCAAGGGAGGTCAGGCAGTCCCGGAGGGTCCGCGCCCCGTTGTAGGAGCAGACGACGACGGAGACGCGGGGCATCCGGGGCAGGGGGAACCGCTCGTAGAGGGGGCGGTCCGGGTTCGCCAGGCACGGCTTCAGGGCGTGGTAGGCGGCCTTCGGGCGGCGGTCCTTCGTCACGATGCCGAAGGCCCAGTCCTCGACGTCGACGCCGTCGGTGAACCACTCGTCGGTCCAGGAGAAGATGATCGTCCCGGCGAGGCCCGCCTGGAAGACCGTCGTCACGTGCATCTTCAGCAGTTCGGCCTGCTCCTCTTCCGGGTGGCGGATCGTGTCCATGCCGAACTCGGAAAGGATGAGGGGCTTTTCCCCGGCCAGGTTCTGGAGGCGGCCCAGGTAGTTGGAGAGGGTCTTCCGGTCGTGGAGGTAGACGTTGTAGCTGAGGAAATCGACGTTCGCCGGCAGGACGTACTCCGTCGGCGGGAAGTTGGCGTAGGCGGCCAGGGCGCCCGGGTCGTGCTTCTTCACCAGGGCGACGAGGGAGTCGAGGAAGGCCTCCATGCGGCGGGAGCCGTACCAGCGGACGAGGTCGGGCGGGATCTCGTTGTCGATGAAGTAGCCGAGGATCGCCGGATGGCCCGCGTTCGCCTTCACGGCCTCGGAGAGGTTCTCCCGCGTCTGGTGGAGGACCGCCGCGTCGTCGAGGAAGAGGACCCGCTTCACCCAGGGAATCGTCACCATCACCCGGATGCGGCGCGAGGCGGCGAGGTCGAGGAACCATCGGGGCGGCGTGTGGTAGAC
>CAISZB010000277.1 GCA_903889845.1 uncultured Verrucomicrobium sp.
GGCCCAGAATCTCGGTCTCTCCCACGACCATCGACTCCAGGCCCGAGGCGAGGCGGAAGAGCCGCTCCACCGAGGCCCGTCCGGCCAGGTGGAAGGAATGGGCGGCGAAATCGGCGGCCAGGTTCCCCTCGGTCCCGCCGGTCTCTTGATGGAACGAGGCGAGGAACGCGGCCCAGGCCTCCTCCTTCTTCCCCTGGCCGACGCCGAAGAACTCGACCCGGTTGCACGTCGAAAGGAGGACCGCCTCCTCCAGGCCGACGACCTCCCGCAGGCGGCCCAGCGCCGCGGCGAGAGCGTCGTCGCGGAAGGCCGCGCGCTCCCGCACCGCCACCGGGGCCTCCCGGAAGGAGAGGCCCCCGCAAAGAAACGTCGCGGGGCTGGCGGGCGTCGTCATGAGGAAAAGCGGTGGGCGTGGCTCAGGGAGTCGATCCCCCAGAACGTCAGCAGGATGAAAACGTAGCTTCCCACGGAACACCACGCCACCCGCCGCGCGCCGAAGCCGAAGAGGGTCGGCGAGAGGACGAGGTGGAGGTAGAGCGCCCAGACGACCGCCGACCAGACGATCTTCACCCAATCGGCCTGGGCGCCCCCCATGCCGCCCGACTCCGTCACCAGTCCCCCGGCGGCAAGGCCGAGGGTGAGGAGGAAGAAACCCCACACCAGCATCCGGCGCTGGATGCGCGCCAGGTCGCCCATCGCCGGAAGGCGGTAGAACCATTGCCGCAACTGATGCCCCTTCAACTGCCGCTCCTGGACGAGGTAGAGGACGGAGGAGACGGCGGCGAGGCCGAGCGCCCCGTAGGCCAGGAGGCTGAACGAGGCGTGGAGCTCCAGCGCCCAGCCGAGGTTCGGCAGGGAGCGCGGGACGTCGATCGGCGCGGCGAGGGCGAAGAACCCCGTCCCGGCGACGACCGGCGCGGTGAAGGCTCCGAGGACGGAGACGCGGTAGGCGGTCCCGATGACGAGGTAGGTGAGGAGGAGCGACCAGTCGAGGAAGGCGACCGTTTCAAACAGGTTCGTGATCGGGCAATGGCCGATGTGCCGCCCGCGCTCCGAGAGGAAGAGGGAGATCGAGAGCCAGGCGAGGAAGAGGAGGCCGTTGTTCCACTGCGTGTGCTGCGACCGCCCCGCGCCGAGGGCGTAAGCCGCCCAGGCCGCACTGAGCAGCGCCAGCGCGACGCCGAGGGCGAACCAGAGCCTTTCGTCCATGGGGAAGCAGGATAGGCCCCGGTCAGGGCAGGAGTTTCTGGACGAGCTGGCTGAGCACCCGCCCCTCAACGCGGCCCGCCGCCTTCGCCTGCGCGGCCTTCATCACCGCGCCCATTTGGGCCTTGCCCGTTGCGCCGACTTCGGCGATGGCGCCCTTCACGATCGCCTCGATCTCCTCGGGGGAGAGGGAGGCCGGGAGGTATTCCTCCAAAATGACGATCTCGGCCTTTTCCTTCGCGGCCTGTTCGGGGCGGCCGCCGCTCTCGTATCCGGCGACCGAGTCGTGCCGCTTCTTGACCTCCTTGCGGAGGACGGCGATCACATCGGCGTCGCTCGGGACGGCGGAGGCCCCGCCGCTCTCGATGGCGGCGTATTTCACCGCCGACTTCAGCATCCGCAGGACGGAGAGCCGCTCCGCCGCACGGGCCAGCATCGCTTTCTTCAAATCGTCGTCGATCTTGGCAACAAGACTCATAGGGAGGGGTACGTTAGCACCCCTCGGAACCCCTTGCCAGTCCTATGAACGGCTTAGGACGACGCGCTCGTGTACCGCCGCAGCCCGAAGTGGAAGAACCAGACCGCCGCCGCGCAGAGCGCCACGGTCCCGGCGACGAGCCACGCCGTCAAGCCCAGGGGGGGCATCCCGCCCCGGGCCAGGGCGCGGACGGGGAGATTCGCCACCAGCAGGACGGGGATCGTCCACGTGAAGAGGCGGAGGAAGAGGCCCTTGAAGGCTTCCCGGGGCTGCCGGGCGATGTTGAAGAGCTGGTAATAGACCCCGATGAAGCCGTGCGCCTTCGTCACCCAGAAGGCCGGGACGATCAGGATCAGCAGCACCGCCCAATGGAGCGCGACGCCGAGGACGACGAACCCCGCCGCCATCGCCAGCCCGCCGACGGTGATCCCCGCGCCCAGGTGGGCAAAGGCCCAGCCGCAGACGCCCATCCCGAGGAACGAATTCGGGATCGAGCCGATGTCCCATTGCCGGGTCGAGACGAGGAAGAGGGCCGGGGCCGGACGGAGGAGGAGGAAGTCGAGCTTCCCCTCCCGGATCAGTTCGGGGAACTGGAGGAAGTTGACCATGCAGAACGTCTGGAAGAGCTGCTGCATCCACTGGCTCATCCCGACGAGGAGGACCATCTCCCACTGCGTCCATCCGGCGATGGTGTCGACGTGGAGGTAGAGGACCTTGATGAAGACGAGCTGGAGGACGAACCAGCAGACCTCGACCGCCATCCAGATGATGAAGTTGCCCCGGAACATCATCTCCCGCGCCAGGGAGTACTTCCCGTGCGCGAGCCAGATGTCGAGGAGGTGCCGTACCTTCGTCTGCATATTTAGCCTCCCACCGCCGTGTATTTCTTGAGGCCCCGCTTCCACAGGAAGGCGGCGAGGCCGAAGGCGACGGCGATCCACATCCATTGGAGCAGGAAGCCATGCCACAGCGCCGCCCCGTGGAGGTGGCCCAGGAGGACCGAGACGGGGAACCAATACTCGCTCCCGCAGGGGGAGGAGACGGCGATTGTCCGCCACGGCTCCGGCAGGAAATCGAGCGGGAAGACGTGGCCGCCAGCCAGGAACTCGACCGCGAAGAGGATGAAGACGATCCCGCCGATCTCCAGCAGCCAGAACGCGAGGAGCCCCGTCATGAAGGAGATCGAAAACTGGAGGACCGCCGAGCCGCAGAAGGCGACGAAGGCCGGAAGCAGCGTCTTCGACAACGGAATCCCGACGAAGACCTCCCGGAAAAACCACAGGAGGACCGCCAGCGGCACCGAGGCGAAGAGGAGATGGGCGGCGCGGGAGGAGGCGAAGAGGAGGAAGCGGTAGGCCCCGTAATTCATCGGGCGGAGGAGGATTTGACTGATCTTCCCGTCGCGGATGTCGGAGGCGATCTGGAAGTCGTCCTCCGTCGGCGCGAAGCCGTTGTCGAGGACCAGGAGGGCGAAGTAATAGGCCATCATTGCCGCCCACGAATAGCCGCCCAGGGTGCCTTTCCCCTGATAGACCGCGCCCCAGACGAACCAGGTGACGACGAGCGGCAGGAGGCTCGAAAAGACGCGGAGGAAGAAGCCCCACCGGTAGATGAGGGCGCTCTGGAACCCCAGCGTGAAGATGCCGCGCCAGCCCTGGAACGCGAGGGAAAGAGCCTCCTTCATAGCGACGAGGCTACTCCTTCCTCCGGACGATCCGGACGCCGGTCGACTCGGCCCCCGGGAGGACGAATTTGTCGATCTGGAGCGTCACCGCCCGGATGCCCGGCAGCGCGAAGAGGGCGGCGGCCATCTCCTCGGCCAGGGTCTCCAGCAGGCGGCGGGGCCGGAGGGCGGCGACGGCGCGGATCGCCGCCGCGGCGCCGTCGTAGTCGACGGTCCCGTCGATCTCGTCCCGGGACGCGGCGGCGGCAACGAGGCCGGGCGTCGGCTCGATCTCGACGGAGACGGATATCTCCTGCGCCTGCGCCCGCTCCGCGTCGGGCACGCCCAGGAAGGTCTTAACGCGCAAACGCGAGATCAGGATGCGATCGGACATGGTCCAGGAGGGCCCGGCTGGGGCCGTTGAGGTTGAGGGAAAGGGCCGCCTCCGGCGTCACCCAGCGGAAGCGGTCGGCCTCCTCGTTGAGGGTCACGGCGTCGGCCTCGGTCGCGGTCTGTGCGGTGTAGGTGAGGAGGAGGAAATGGGCCTTCTTGAAGAACTCGGGCGGCTGGATGCAATCGATCACCCCGGCGAAGCGGACCTCGCCCAGCTCCAGGCCGGTCTCCTCCCGCACCTCCCGCCGGACGGCGTCGCTCGCGGTCTCCCCGCCCTTGATCTTCCCGCCCGGGATGCCCCAGTGGTGGCTCCACTTGTAGGTCTCGATCATCAGGACCTCGCCCTTCCGGTTGTAGATCAGCGCGCCGACGGTCGGGACCGGCGGGACGTTGTCGCCGTCGGCCCGGTTCTGTTCCAGCCAGAGGCGGACCTGGTGGAGGTTCTGGAAGAGGAGATCGGGACTGCTCCCCTTCAGCTTCGCGAGGGAGTCGTAGCCGGTCAGCACCGCGCAGCTCATCACGCCGCCGTGCCGGGCCGTCTCGATGTCGTGCGTCATGTCGCCGACGAAGAGGGTCTCCTTCGGATCGAGGCCGTTCTCGGCCAGGAGGACGCCGATTGTCTTCCGCTTGTCGAGGGCCTGCGTGTAGGCCTTCGTGAAGCGGTCCCCGATGCCGAGGCGCGCGCTCTGGACCGCGAAATGGTCCGAATGAATGGTGCTGAGCAGGAAAACGGGCATCCCCTGGTCCTGCGCATAGTCGAGGAAATCGCGCGCGAAGGGGAGGAGCGGGATCTCCTCCTGGATGAGGCGGAAGGCCTCGTGGTAGTCCGATTCCAGGTCGGCCATCGTCGCCTCCGGGAGGTGGAGGCGGTAGAACTCGGGGAAGGGGAGGAAGAACTTTTCCCGGAACTCGTCGGCCGTAAAGGGGGAGCGACCCCGCTTCTCGAAGAGGGCATTCGTCGCCGTCAACACCGGGGGAAAGTCGTCGACGAGGGTGCCGGACCAGTCGAGGATCAGGTTCTTGATGACGGGCATGGGAGGAGGGAAGCTACGCCTCCTATCCCGCGATTTCAACCTCGGTTCCGACCTCAACCCGGTCGAAGAGATCGATCGCGTCGCCATTCCGCAACCGGATGCAGCCGTGGGAGGCGGGCGTCCCGATCCGGTCCTCGCGGTTCGTGCCGTGGAAGTAGATGTAGCGGGCCTGCGTGTTCGCGTTGGCGGGGTCGAGGCCTTCCAGCCACAGGATGCGGGTCAGCACCCAATCGACCTCCTGCGGGGGCATCTCCGGCGTCCAGACTTCCCCCGTCGGCTTCCGGCAGACGAAGCGGGCGCCGAGGGGCTCCCCCGCGCCGATCTTCTCCGCGATGCGGAAGCGGCCGCGCGGCGTCTTGTTGCTCCCCTCCTCCTCCCCCAGGCCCAGGGCCGAGGTGCTGACCGGGGCCGACCAGAGGACGGTCTCCCCCTCCAGCAGATCGACCCGCTGGGCCTCGACGTCAACGCGGAGGTGGGAGCCACTCATGGCCTTAAAACTCGTTCAGCCGGTCGATCAGTTGCCGGAACCGGCCCCAGGCCTTCCGGTCGAAGGTGAGGCAGAGGCGGGGCAGGGCGGCGAGTTCCGGCTCGTTCGCCTCCTCGGGGAAGACGGGGCAGGCGCGGAGGTCGTCCCCCGGCCCGACGATGTCGGCGAAGTCCTCCTGAAGGCGCTTCAGCGCCCCTTCCGGGACGGGGCGGTGGAGGCGGACGACGGTCTGGTCCCCGATGTGCCGGTAGGAATGGAAGTTGTAGTAGAAGGTCTCGATCTCCTTCCGCGCGACGGCGGGATCGTCGGTGAACTTGAAGAGATGGAAATCGGAATCGGAGATGAGGCCGTCCCGCAGGAGGTGCTCCCGGAGGTATTTCTCGAACGTCCGCCAGAAGTTGCCGCCCGGCGCGTCGATGAAGACGATGGGGCGCATCTCCGCCTTTCCCGTCTGCATCAGCGTGATCGCCTCGAACCCCTCGTCCATCGTCCCGAAGCCGCCGGGGAAGAGGGCGATGGCGTGGGCCTCCTTCACGAAGTTCAGCTTCCGGGTGAAGAAGTAGTGGAAGTTGATCAGCTTCGTGTCGCCGAAGATCGTCGCGTTCGCCTTCTGCTCGAAGGGCAGGGCGATGTTCAGGCCGAAGCCGTTTTCCCGGCCCGCCCCCTCCTGCGCCGCGCCCATGATCCCGTCCCCGCCGCCGGTGATGACCATGTAACCGGCCTTCACCATCAATTCGGAGAAGTCGCGCGCCGCGCGGAATTCCCGCGCCCGCGAGGGGGTCCGGGCGGAGCCGAAGATGACGATCTTCTTCCGGTCCCGGTATTGGGAGAAAATCTTGCTCGCGTAGCGGAGCTCCTTGATCGACTGGTTGAAGAGGCGGCGTTCCGCCCGGGGCGTCTTCTGCTGCGCGAGGCGGTAGACGGAGACGACCATCTCGTAGTATTCCCGGCAGTCCGGGTCGATCCCGGTCTCGGTCAGGAAGGCCCGGATTTTCGCATCCAGGGCCGCGTCCCCGGTCCCGTAGGGGACGCGAACGGGATTTCCATTTTGGGGGCGCTGCGCAAGATCGGCTTTACTTTCTATCCCGGAAGGCATGATGGAGGGGTTTCACATTTTGGCGTAAGAAGCGGCACATGGCAAATCTATTGGACGAACTTGAGGAGCGCATCCTCGTCGGCGACGGCGCCACCGGCACCTACCTCCACTCCCTGGGCGTCCCCGACGGGGCCTGCCTGGAGGAGGCGAACCTGAGCCGGCCCGACCTCGTCACCCGCGTCTACGAGGACTACATCGCCGCCGGGGCCCGCGTCGTGGAAACGAACAGCTTCGGCGCGAACCGCCTCCGCCTCGCCCGCTACGGCCTCGACGGGAAGGTGAGCGAGATCAACTGGAAGGCCGCCCGCCTCCTGGCCGAAGCGGCGAAGGGGAAGGATGTCTACGTCGGCGGCTCCGTCAGCCCCCTCCAGTTCCGCCCGACCGATCCCCCCCTTTCCGACGACGACCGCCGCGCCCTTTACCGGGAACAGATCGGCGCCCTCCTCGACGGCGGGTGCGATCTCCTTTTCCTGGAGACCTTCCCCGACCTCGCCGAACTCCTCCTCGCCCTCGACGTCTTCCAGAACCTCTCCAACGTTCCCGTCGTCGCCTCCCTTGCGATCTCCGAGGAGGGACGCCTCGGCAGCGGCCAGGACTTCCAGACCGCCTTCCGCGCCCTGCGCCAGGCGGGGGCCGACCTCGTCGGCATCAACGGCACGTGCGGCGTCCAGGCCTCCCTCAACCTCTTCGACCGATTGGAACTGGGCCCCGACGACCTCGCCGCCGCCTACCCGAACGCGGGCAAGCCCGAGTTCTACGAAGGCCGCTTCAACTATTCGGCCAGCCCCGACTACTTCGCCGCGAACGCCCCCCTCTTCGTCGAGCGCGGCGTGCGGCTCCTCGGCGGGGACTACGGGACGACCCCGGCCCATATCGCCGCCCTGGCCGAGGCCGTCCGCGACCTCAAGCCGCTGAAGGGGGGGAAGAAAGCGCGCCCCCTCCGCGTCGCCGTTGCCGAAGCCCGGCCTGCCGTCACCACGCCCCCCGTCGAGGAATCCCTCCTCGACCGGCTGAAGAAGAAGCCCGTCACGATCGTCGAGCTCGATTCGCCAAAAACCCTTTCCATGGAGAAATTCATGGAAGGGGTCCGCGCCCTGAACAAAGCCGGAGCCGACGCGATCACCCTGGCCGACAACTCCCTCGCCATCCTCCGCGTCAGCAACCTCGCCGCCGCCATGATGATCCGGCGGGACCCCGAGATGACGGCGATCCCCCTCCTCCACGTCGCCTGCCGGGACCGGAACCTCCTCGGCCTCCAGTCGGAGGCGATGGGCCTCGGCGCCCTCGGCTTCCGGCACGTCCTGGCGATCACCGGCGATCCGGCGAAGTTCGGCGACCATCCCGGGGCGACCTCGGTCTACGACCTCAACTCCCTCGGCCTCCTGAAACTCCTCGCCGGGATGAACCGGGGCCTCAGCGCCGTCGGGAAAGACCTCAAGGGGAAAACCGACTTCGTCATCGGCTGCGCCTTCAACCCGAACGCGAAGCTCTTCGACAGCCAGGTGCGGAAACTCGAATCGAAGATCAAGGCCGGGGCGCAATACGTGATGACCCAGCCGGTCTTCGACCCCGCGCTGGTGAAGAAAACCGTCGACGCCGTCGCCCCCCTCGGCGTCCCCGTCTTCGTCGGCCTCATGCCCCTCCTCAACGCCCGCAATGCTGAGTTCCTCCACAACGAGGTCCCCGGCATCTCGATCCCGGAGAGCGTCCGCGAGTCGTTCCGCCACGCCGCCGACGACAAGGCCGCCGCCGAGATCGGCCACCGCTTCGCCGCCACCCTCCGCGACGAGATCCGCGCCCACGCGAACGGGACGACAGGAGGGCTTTATCTCATCACGCCGTTCCTGCGGTACGAGGCCAGCGTGCGGTTGATGGAGGGATAGGATACTCCTTGCACCCCGCAGTTAAGGCCTCCTAGCATCTTCCGACATGGGTATTGGCTCCTGCACGACACGGATGATTTTGGAAGAACACAAGCGTTCTCCCTTTGCTGGAAAAGTACTCCAGCTCGGACGCCAGGACATCCGCCTAAGCATCGAGGAATTCAAGGCCCACGCCCAAGAACACCAGGTTCCTCTCCGTACCACGTCGTTCCAGCAAGTCGAGAAAGCCGATATCCGGGATACTCCGACCATCGATGATCGCTCCTTTTTCACCGCCTTGGGATTCGAGTCGGTCGAGAGCCTCGATGCCTCGGCCTTCGAGAAGGCGGAAATCATTTGGGATCTGAACCAACCGATCCCGGAAAAATACCATTCCTCCTACGATCTCATTTACGATGGAGGAACCCTGGAGCATGTCTTCCATACGCCCATCGCGTTGGAGAATATTTTTCATCTCCTGAAGCCCGGCGGGCGGATCATCCACCATTCCCCCGCCAATAATTACGTCGATCACGGGTTTTACAGCTTCTCCCCGACGCTCTTTTACGATTACTACACCGCCAACGGGTTCGACATCGAAAAAAGCTATATCACCGAAAACGAAATCGATCACTTTAAGCCGGTCGAAGTCTACGAGTATCGCCCCGGCTCACTCGATCACCTTTCCTTTGGAGGTTTCGTCGGCGGTAAAATGTTGGCGATCTTTTTCGTGGCCAGAAAAAAAGCGACCTCGACAGGAGACCGGTATCCCACGCAAGGTCACTATCAAAAGACTTGGCCGGAATTGAATCCAACGAAAGACAAGGCGGCGATAAAGCCCGACCTCTTCGTGAACCGGCACGGCTCGCTGCTTCCCCAACCCGTCCACCTCCACCCCCTGGCATCAGCCCCGGTCAGCCTGCCGGCGGACTTGTGGCAACAAGACCGCGCCCGCGCCCTCGCTGGCGCCGAGTTCCTGCTTCATGGGTCGAGCAACGGAATCCGGGGCGTCCCCTTCTTCATGCTCTGGAAAATCTTGACCCGGAAAATTTCCTACAGCCTCTTCAAAAGGATCAAGACGAAATAGAAGACGGCAGCGCCTCCCTCTACTTCCTCGCCTGCATCGCGGAGAGGTCGATCTCCGTGTGGGCGATCCGGGGCGGGACGGGGCGGAAGCGGCGCACCAGTTCGCGGATCGTCTTCGAGCTCCGCAACGCCGCCCGCAGGAGGGAGAGGAGGAACGCCGGGGAGATCAATCGCCAGTACCGGGGCCGCCCGAGGAGGACGGAGAACATGAGCCACTGGTAATACGACATCACCCCGCTCCGGTTGAAGCCGGGGCGGACGTCGGCCATCTCCGGCTCGAGGAGCGTCTCCGCCATCGCGGCGTAGACCTTCTTCCGTTCCGCCGGGGGATGCTTGCTGATGTGGGAATAGCTCCCGGAATGGAGCCGCATCACCGCCATCGGATGGGGCGTCCACGCGATGCCGTGCCGGAAGGCGAGGACGTAGGTGGCGAACCAGTCCATGTGCCAGTCGTGCTCCGGGCGGAAGGAGCCGCAGTCCCAAAGCCGCTGCCGGTGGAAGAGGGTGGCGTGGGTCCCGATGTCGAGGCAGCCCCGCTTCGCCAGCGCGACGCATTCTTCCGGGCTGATGAAGCACTCCTGGTCGGGCATCGCGAGGCCCGTGGTGAACTGGTCGTCGGTCGCCTCGTTCCACCAGACGGAGCGGCCGCAGACCATCGCGGCCTGGGGATAAGCCTCGGCGACGCGCATCCCGGCCTCCAGGGTGCCGGGCAGGATGAGGTCGTCGCTGGCCGTGCTGAGGAAGAAGTCGCCTGTCGCCCGCTCGAGGAGCTGCCGGTAGGAATAGATCGCCCCCCGGTTCGGCTGGTTGCGGATCAGGGTGAGGAGGGGATACTTCGCCGCCCAGGCGGTGAGGACCTCCCACGACCCGTCGGTCGAGCCGTCGTCGGTGATGAGGAACTCGTCGGGCTGGCGGGACTGCTGCGCGACGGCCTCGACGACGGCATCGAGGTTCGCCGCCCGGTTGTAGGTGCTGGCGAAGACCGTCAGGGTGGCCATCGGAGGGGAGGAGAGGGTCTTAGACCCCGGCCGCGGTCCGCTGCTCGCGCATCTCGCTCTTCGCCGCGTCGATGAGCTTCGTGACGTGCCCGGCCCGGTTCTCTTCCTTCCAGGTGTCGAGCTTGTCGACCCGGTTGTAGTAGGTCATCAGCGGGGAGCTGCGGATCAGGACGCCGTCGCGGATCGTCTCCTCGTAGTCGTACTTCGCCCAGACGTTGCAGTTCTTGCAGAAGGGGACCTTGTCCCACTGGCCGGTCTCGTGGTAGTGGCGGACCTTGGTCAGCTCTTCGCCGTGCCAGACGGCGTGGACGCCGTCCTTGATCACGTTCCCGACGTTCGTCTGGTGGAACCCGTCGAGGCAGCAGAGGGAGACGTTGCCGTTGAACTGGACGGCCATCGTGTCGTAGAGCGCGCCGCAGGGGGTGCGGTGCTCCGGCAGGGGGACGCGCTTCACGCGGCCCTCGTCCTCGTAGCGCTCGCCGATCCGGATGACGTCGACGTGGGGGAGCCACTTCGCGATGAACTCCTCGCGCTCGGCGAAGTTCGCGGCCTCCTCGGTGAAGGAGACGCCGACGCGGGGGATCGTCCCCTCGCCGCGGGCCTTGAGCATGGTGAAGACGGCCTTCTCGATCTCGTCGAGCTTGTCGGTGCCGCGCGTCTTCATCAGGGTCTCCTTCTTCGTCGCGTCGATGCTGATGAAGATCGAGTCGAGCTTGATCTCGACGAGGAAGGCGGCCATCTCGTCGTCGAGGAGGAGGCCGTTCGTGTTGAAGGAGGCGGGGATGCCCCGTTCCTTCACGGCGCGCATGTGTTCCTTGAAGTTCTTCGCCAGGAGCGGCTCCGTCCACATGTTCGGCTGGAAGGCGGGCTTCGCCGCCATGACCTCGTCGAGGATCTTCCGGGCGTCCTCCAGGGACATCCGGCCCCGCAGGGCGCGGAGCGACTCGTTGTCGTCGGGGCCGTGGACCCAGCACTTCGGGCACTTGAGATTGCAGTAACCACCCTGGACGTCGACGAGGAGCCGGGGAGGAAAATCGGGAACGGGCAGGGGAGCGGGGGTCGATTCCATGCGTTTCTTGGTGTGGCAGAGGAGCATCGGTCATCTCCCCCGATTCGTCAACTCAATCGCGCGGCCCCCCGGTGCTCCCGTCCCGGCACTTGAGGCACGTCGGGGAACAGACGGTGAGGAACGGCTTTTCGCCGAGAAGCCGGGCTGCCGCCGGGATCAATTCCCGCAAAGGGGCGGCCCAGACCGTCGCGGCCCCAAGCGGCCCTTTGTGAAAAAGAGACTGAAGATCCTCCCCCAGCGCGGGGAACCCGTTCCCGCATCCGGCGACATGGACGCGGCGGGTCTTCCCCTCCCTGTCGACCGCCCAGCGGATGAAGGGACGCCGCCCCGCCCGCTGCTCGGCCAGGTGGAGCGCCGAGCACGACTCAAGGCCGACGCCGACGAGGGCGACCCAGCCGTCGTTCGCTTCCAGCCACTCCATCGGGCGATGGGGCTGGTCCCACGGATGGGGCTGGGTCATCGCCTCCGCCCCTTCCCCCCAGGCGACCCAGGAATTCCACGGATGGCCGCTCCGCTCCGCGCCGGGCAGGGCGACCAGCTTCCGGGGAAAGACCCCCATCCGGGGATCGATCGAGGCGGTCCGGGGATCGAAGGGAATCGCCGGGGAGACCCACCGCTTCGCGTAATCGAAGCCGTTCCGCTCCGGGTGGTCGTCGTCGGGCGGGTGGATCGTCGACTCGAAGGTGAAGCCGGGGGCGGCGACGGTCGGGCAGAGCCTCGTCAGGACGGAGAGGTAGCCGTCGATCCCCCCTTCGACCTCCCCGACGGCGCGGAACGCCGTGTGGAAGACGACGCGCCGCCCGACGAGGCCGAGGGCGGCGAGCTGCCGTTCCAACTCGGCAAGGGAGGTCAGGGGGAGATCGGACATTCCCTCCACCTTAGCACAGCGCGTTTACTTGAGATAGGCCGCCTCGACCTTCGCGATCGCGGCGACGACGTCGGCGACCTCGGCCTCGCCGTGGCGCTCGTGGAAGAGGACGTTGAAGGAACCGTCCCGGGCGGCGAGGACGTTCCCGCAATGGAACGCGTCGGCCAGGTAGGGCTTCAGGTAGGTCCACTCCTCGGCCAGGTAGGCGTAGCGCGGATTCACGCCGATCCCCTCGGCGCCGACCGCCTTCGCGAAGTCGGCGACCGGAACCGAAATCCGCGAGGCGTCGACCCGGACGATGGCGAAGAAGGGGGAATCGTTCCGCGTGAAGGGGGCGAGGGAACACGCCTTCAGCCCCGCCGCCTTCAGCCCCGCGTCGAGGAGTTCCAGGAACCGGAGCCGCCGCGCGATCACGCCGGGGAGCTTCGCCAGGGAGGCGAGGCCGATGGCGCAGGAGACCTCGTCCTGGTTGAAGTTCAGCGCCGGGAAGAGGAATTGGGAGGGGTCCTTCTCGTCGAAGCCTTCCTTCCAATAGGGCTTCCCCCGGTCGGCGGCGGCGCGGACGAGGTGGTAGCGGTCGAGGTCGCGCGTGTAGACCACGCCCCCGCAGCCGCCGGTCGAGTGGTTCTTCCGGTACATCGTCGAGAACGCCGCGATGTCGCCGAACGTCCCGACCTTTTTCCCGTGATAGGTCGCCCCGTGGGCGTGGGAGCAGTCCTCCATGAGGAGGAGTTTCTTTTCCCGGCAGAGCGCGGCGATCTCCGCGATCGGCGCGGCCTGCCCCGCAAAGTGGACGACGACGACGGCCTTCGCCTTCGGCCCGATGCGGGCGGCAATCTGTTCCGGCCCGACGTTGAAGGTCCCCGGCATCGTGTCGACGAGGACGGGGACGAGCTGGTTCAGGACGATGGCGTTGAGCGTCCCCGGATCGGTGCAGGGGGAGACGAGGACGTGGTCGCCGGGGGCGAGGCGGAGCGCGGCGAGGGCGACGAAGAGGGAGGCCGTCCCGGTGCTGACCGCGTCGGCATAGCCCTCCCCGCCGAGGGCGGCGACGAAGGCGTCGGTGTACCGTTGCTCGAAGATTCCCTGGTAGCCGAAGTCGATCCCCTTTTCCTTGTAGGCCGCGAAGACCTCCTGGATCAGGGCCAGTTCCTCGTCGCCGAAGGCCATCCGGCCCGGCATAGGCGTCGCGCGCGTTTTCGGCCCGCCGAAGAGGGCCAAGTCCAATTTACTCATCGTCGAACCTTAGAGCCTGTTACCCCCTTTGGGAAGGTCGCGTTGCATCCAAAAAGCTCTCCATCAAGACGCGAGCGACGCCGTGTGACTGCCGCCACATCAGGAGCGAGCAACGCCGAGGGAGAGCTTTTTAGATGCAACCCTTCGGGCCGGGGTTCCACGCCCCACCCCCGTTGTTGCGCTGTTGCCTTCCGGCCATGCCAGTCAGTTTCCCTGTTTTCTCTTTGTCGCTGTCGCGACGGCATTCCTTGCGTGCCATGCA
>CAISZB010000278.1 GCA_903889845.1 uncultured Verrucomicrobium sp.
CCCGGTCCCGAAGGGCAGCACCCTCCAATCGCGCCCCCCCAAAATTACCCTGGCAAAACGCCACTTTGCCGCAGGAAGCCCTCCTTGCGTTGAATAAACAAACTATTTCTATAGACTTTATATTAATTCAACTCCCCGCTCCAAATTTTATGCCCATCCCCCCCATCAAACTGGAAAAAGCCCCCTCCAATAGCGCGCTCTACAAGGAACTCCTGATCAAGGCCGATCTCTCCATCGACGGCATCGACATCGCCCCGGAGGCCAGCCAGGCCCTCGGTCGCATCAAGCATCAGGAGCAGGTCCACAGCGGCTTCGAGATGGACCTGGAAACCCACGTCGGGCGGGAGCATCCGAGCGGGTTTTACCTGCCCAGCGGATTGAAGACCTCCTTCCGCTGGAGCCGCCGCTCCCGCTACAGCATCGTCCATGAGGGAGGCGAATTCCTCCTCTCCCGGCGCGGGGAAAACCTCTTCCCGATCCGCTTCTTCGAGCAGCCGAAGTATTACAACCTCAAAAGCTCCGACGGCATCCCACTGAAGAACATCGCCACCTTCGTCCACGACAGCAACATCTCGGTCTTCTACAGCAACGAGTGCAACTACAAGGAAAAGGGCGAGGACTGCCTCTTCTGCAACGTCAACGCCACGAAGGACACGTACGCCGAGAGCGAGGGCATCGCGTGGAAGACCGCCCGGCAAGCCGCCGAGGCCGTCCAGGCCGCCTACGCGGAGGGGATCGCCGACCACGTCACGATCACGGGCGGCATCATCTCCGAGCGGCGGGAGATCGAGTATTACCAGGACGTCGCCGAGGCGATCCAGGCCCGCCTCGGCGTGCGGGACTTCAACGGCACCGCCGTCATCGCCGCCCCCCTCGACCTCACCAACATCGACCGCCTGAAGGAAGTCGGCTACCGCACCATCGCCCTGAACATCGAGCTGTGGAGCAAGGACATGTACGCCGCCATCTGCCCCGGCAAGGCCCGGAACAGCGGCGGCTGGGACCACTGGCTCAAGGCGATCGAGTACGCCGCCCGCGTCTTCGGCTTCGGTAAGGTTCGCTCGAACATCGTCGCCGGACTGGAACCGAAACCCTACACGCTGGAAGGCGTCCAATGGTTCGCCGACCACGGCGTCGTCTGCCTGCCCGGGGCCTGGTGCCCCAATCCCGGCTCCGGCCTCGAAGGCCACCGGACGCCCGAACCGGCCTGGCACCTCGACCTCGCCGAGCGGGCTTTCCGCATCCAGAAAAAAGCCGGGATCACCTTCGAGCAGGTCCACGACGCCAGCAACAATGACCTCGGCCTCGCCAAAGACATCTGGAAAATCGAGGAAGGCCGCCCCTTCCTCCCCTACGGCGGGAAGCCTCCCCAGGCCCAAGCCGTGACCGAAGCACCCGTGGCATGAGCACCCCCCTGCCCTCCCCGGTCCCCCCCACCTCCGGCTTCCCCTCCAGGAAGCCGAGGCAGGGGGCCATCGCCAGCTATCTGATCCTGAACATCACCAGCGGCACCGTCGCCGGGGCGCTCCAGGTCGTCGTCCCCCTCTACGCCCTGAGCCTGAACGCCGCCGCCGGGCAGATCGGCCTGATCCGGGGGATCTCCGGCCTCGGCATCCTCCTCCTCGTCATCCCGGCGGGCTTCCTCGTTGATCACTACGGCTCGAAGCGCCTCTTCCTCCTCGGCGGCCTCTGCAGCACCGTGGCGATCCTCTCCCTCTCCTGGGCCCGCACGCCGGAGGCGATGGTCGCGATCATGGGCCTCGCCGGGCTCTTCAATCCCCTGAAGATGACCGCCCTCAACGCCTCCTTCTTCAACAACCTCCAGAAAATGGGCCTGGAAAAGGCAGGCTGGTTCAAGGGTTCCATGTCGATCGGCCTCACCTTCCTCGGCCCCCTGCTGGGAGGCACCCTCGTCGGCTTCGTCGGTTACCCGCCCCTCTTCCGCCTCCTCGCCGTCGGCACCCTGATCCCCATCGGCCTCGTCTTCTTCTTCCACCACGAGCCCTCCCGCGCCGCCCATGGGAAAAGCCTACGGGAAGCCATCGCCGGGCAGTTCGCCGAATTCCGCACCCTCCTCCGGCAACGTTCCCTCTACCTCCCCCTCGTCACCGAAAGCATCTCGACGGCCTTCTTCGCCGCCTTCAGCGCCTTCATCTTTGTCCTCGCCGTCCGGAACCTGGGCCTGAAGGCGACCGACGCCTCCCTCCTCCTCGGCATCGAGGGCGGCGTCTTCATCGTCACCGTCTTCTCGGCGGGCCCCCTCATCACGCGGCTCACCCAGCTCCAGCTTTATCTCCTGAGCATGGCCACCGCCCTCGTCGGCCTGATCCCCCTCACCCTCTCTGCTACCTTCGCCGGGTTGGCCTTCGCCAGCGTCATCCTCGGCCTCGGGCTCGGCCTCATCAACCTCGTCGTCTCCTCCGGGATCGGACGGCTCCACGGCACGAAGGGAAAGACCGTCGGCCTCTTCTCCGCCGCCGTCGGCATCGGGATCTCCGTCGGCCCGATGGCCGGGGGCGTCCTCGCACAGAAGTTCGGCATCGACGCCGCGTTCCTCCTCTTCGCCCCCCTCTTCCTTGGCCTCGCCGCCGCCGCCCTCTGGCTCGACCGCCGCGCCCAGGCCCGGGCCAAAGTCTCCCAAGTCCATCTTTCCTCCGCGATCGACAACCGAAGCGGAAAGGAAGTCTCCTCCCTCAATTAAAACTCCTTACCACCTCCACCCCATGAGCACCCTCTCCTCCCACGAACAAACCAAAGCCGCCCTCTACGCCGAACTCGAACTCAAGAACTTCCTCGGCGTCGAAGGCATCGCCGTCGATCCGAAGATTTTCCGCCACCTCGACCTCGGCGGCACCGTCCAGGAACAGGTCCACACCCTCTTCGAGATGGACCACGAGCAGCACGTCTCCTTCGCCTTCCCCGTCGGCTTCTCCACACCGCACGGCCTCCGTATCGGCTTCCGCTGGGACAACCGCGCCGACCACCGGATCACTTACGACGACGGCGTCTTCCACCTCCGCGAGCGCGAAAAGATCCTCTTCCCCGTCGAATTCCATCGCCGCCCCGACTACTACAAGCTCCAGACCAGCGACGGCACGAAGGTGAAGACCGTCGCCCCCTACAGCCGCGACGGCGTCGTCAACGTCGCCTACAGCAACGAATGCGCCCTGAAGGACAAGGGCGTCGACTGCCTCTTCTGCAATGCCAACGCCACGAAGGACGCCTACGGCGAGCGCGACGGCGTCTTCTGGAAGAACCCCCGGCAGATCGGGGAATCGGTCGCCGCGGCCTATCGGGAGTTCGAGGGCTTCCCCCGGCGGCACGTCAACCTCACCGGCGGCTTCATCCCGGAGCGGCGCGAGGTCGATTACTACCTCGACGTCGCCGAGGCGATCCAGGAACACACCGGCCTGGAGGACTTCAACGGCACCGCCGTCATCGGCATCCCGCGCGACCTGAAAGTCATCGACAAATACAAGGAAGCCGGGTTCCGCACCATCGCCATGAACATCGAGGTCTGGGACCGGAACATCTTCAAGGTCATCTGCCCCGGCAAAATCACCCATTGCGGCGACTACGACCACTGGCTCGCCGCACTCGAATACGCCGTGGGCGTCTTCGGCCGGGGCCGCGTCCGCTCCGGCATCGTCGGCGGGCTGGAACCGAAGCAATCGACCCTCGAAGGCGTCGAGGCCCTCGCCGCCAAGGGCGTCGTCACCCTCACCGGAGCCTGGTGCGCCAATCCCGGCTCCGCGCTGGAAGGCCACCGCACCCCCCTTCCCGAATGGCACCTGGACATGGCGAAGCGCTCCACCGCGATTCTCCGCAAGGCCGGATTCACCTTCGACCAGATCTACGACCTGACCCCCGCCCCCAACTTCCTCGTCCACGACATCTACCGCATCGAGGACGGCGATTTCAATGACCTCGGCGTCTTCACCGACGGGGAAACCCGCGTCGCCGCCCCCCAAAACGAAAACGAACCGGCCCTCACCGCCTAAAAACCCATGAGCAAACCCACCCCTCCGAAGCACATCGCCGTCTACGGGAAAGGCGGCATCGGCAAATCGACCACCACCTCGAATATCAGCGCCGCCCTCGCCGAGGCGGGCCACCGCGTCATCCAGATCGGCTGCGACCCGAAGAGCGATTCGACGACAATCCTCCGGGGCGGCAACGAACTGCCGACCGTCCTCGACACCCTCCGCGAGCATTCCAAGGTGCGGATCGAGGACATCTCCATTCGCGGCTACCGGGACATCCTCTGCGTCGAGGCGGGCGGCCCCGTCCCCGGCGTCGGCTGCGCGGGGCGCGGCATCTCCGCCGCCGTCGAGCTGCTCCAGGAACTCCACATCTTCGACGAGTACAAGCCCGACTTCGTCCTCTACGACGTCCTCGGCGACGTCGTCTGCGGCGGCTTCGCCGTCCCGATCCGGGACGGTCTGGCCCAGCGCGCCTACGTCGTCTCCTCCTCCGACTTCATGGCGATCTTCGCCGCGAACAACCTCTTCAAGGCCATCGCCAAATACGCCCCCTCCGGCGGTGCCCGCCTCGGCGGCGTGATCGCCAACGGCCTCATCGCGCCCTATGCGAAATCGGTCGTCGATGACTTCGTGGAGCGGACCGGCACCCGCGTCGTCGGCTACGTCCCCCGCGCCCTCGTCGTCAACCAGAGCGAGCTCTACGGCCAGACCGTCATCGAGGCCGCGCCGGAATCGGCCCAGGCCGACATCTATCGCGGCCTTGCCCGGAGCTTCGCCGAGGACGAGGAGACGACCCTTCCCCACCCCCTCAACGGCCCGGAATTGAAAGCCTGGGCGCGGGAATGGGGCGACCGCATCTTCAGCAGCGAGAGCGGCGAAGTCGGAACCCTGGCCGGAATCTGATCATGCCCTCCCTCCTCACCGGCAAGAATCCCCCGATCCGCGAAAAGCGCCTCGACACCCTCAGCGCCTACGTCGGCGAGGTCGGCCCCCTGCTCGCCGAATTCGACAAAGTCAACGCGCAGGGCGCCCAGCAAGGCGTCGAGCAGCGCATCCGCACCTTCAGCCAAAGCACCCCGGACGACCTCGTCACCGCCCTCGCCCTCCTCTCCCGCCTCCGCGACGTCGCCCTCATCGTCCACGGCCCGCGGGGATGCGCCGCCTCCCTCCTTGCGGGCGGAAGCCGCTGGCTGACGACGAACATCAACCAGCGGGAGACCATCCTCGGTGCCGACGCCAAGCTCCGGGAGGCCGTCCGCCTCCTCCACCGGCGTGGCCAGGGCTCGCTCCGGGCCCTCTTCATCGTCGCCACCCCCTCCGTCGCCATCAACAATGACGACATCCTCTCCGTGGTCGAGGAACTGGGGGACGAACTCGATCTCCCCATCCTCCCCGTCTTCACCTCCGGCTTCAGTTCGAAGACCGCAGTCCAGGGCGCCGACATCGCCTTCCACAGTCTGCTGAAATGCGCCCGCCTCACGCCGATCCCCGAAGGGGAACCGGGCCATCCGCCCCTCCGACGGAACAACCTCGTCAACCTCCTCTCCGTTTCCGAATTGCCCGAAGAACGGGCCGAGGCCGAGCGCCTCCTCGCCGCCCTCGGCCTCGAAAGCCTCACCTTGCCGAACGGCGCGGGCATCGACGCCTTCCGCCACACCGCCTCCGCCGCGGCCTCGATCCCCCTCGACTTCGACGAGGCCCACTACCTCGGCACCGCGCTGCAACAAGTCGCCGACATCCCCTACCTCCCCCTGCCCCGCCCCATCGGCGTCGCCAACACGGGCCGTTGGCTCTTCGGCATCGGGAAGGCCCTCCATCGGGAGGGTGCCGCCCAGGCCCTGCACACCCGGGAAATCACCGCCCCGCCGCTCGTCGACCTCCTCACCTCGGCCCCCCTGCGCGGCGTCCGCGTCCACCTCAGTCTCCCGCCCGCGACGGCCCTCGGCCTCCTCGACCTCGTCCGCGAACTCGGCGGGGAACCCGTCGGCCTCACCGTCACCCACCTCGACCGCCTCCACCTCGAGGCTCTGCGGGAACACCACCGCCGCTTCCCATCGCTCCAGCTCCACGTCGGCAACCAACAGGGCTTCGAGGAGGTCAACCTCCTCCAGCGCCTCCGGCCCGATCTCTACCTCGGCCTGGGACAAGGCGGCAGCCTCGTCCAGGCGGCCCGCCTCGGCATCCCCGCCGTGGCGTTGGAGCGCGTCCCCCTGATCGGCTACCGCAGCCTCCCCGCCTTCGCCCGGCAGGTGGCCAAGGCCCTGACGAACCGG
>CAISZB010000279.1 GCA_903889845.1 uncultured Verrucomicrobium sp.
GGAGAACCCTCCTTGGGAGATTGGCCTGAAGGGCATTACCCATCACTTCGCCCCCTCCCCCCCCCGATTTCTCCTTTCTTGCCCCGGGGTGCTGTCGATTGCCGCAGGCGGGCTTTCCCTCTGTTCGGCGAGGGCGGCGATGGGTCTAATGGGCACCCCTATGGCTACGCCCCCCGCCACGCCTTCCCCCGCCCTGCCCCGGATCATCCAAGGCGGCATGGGGGTCGGCATCTCCCATTGGCGCCTTGCTCGGGAAGTGGCTCGACGAGGCCATCTGGGCGTCGTCTCCGGCACGGCTCTCGACCTCGTCCTGGCCCGGCGCCTCCAGCAAGGCGACCCGGAGGGGACGATGCGGCGGGCGATGGCCCGGTTCCCGATTCCAGAGATCGCCCGGCAGGCGGAGGAACGCTACTTCCTGCCCGAAGGGCTGCGGAACGGGGATGCCTACCGCCCCGTCCCCATGCCCCGGATCGACCTCTCCCCCGACCACCTCCGCCTCATCGTCCTGGCAAATTTCGTCGAGGTCTCCCTCGCAAAGGAGGGCCACGACGGGACGGTCGGCATCAATTTCCTCGAAAAAATCCAGATCCCGACCCTCGCCGCGATCTACGGCGCGATGCTGGCCGGGGCCGACTACATCTGCATGGGGGCGGGCATCCCGAACCACATCCCCGGCGTGATCGACAAGCTGGCCCTCGGCGAGGCCGTGAGCCTGAAGGTCGATGTCGCCGGAGGCCGGGACATCCCGGGGGACGAGGCGGAGCGGACTCTCGTCTTCGACCCGCGCGAATTCTGGCAAGGACAGAGCGAGCCGCCCAAGCTGAAGCGGCCGGAGTTCCTCGCCATCGTCTCCTCCTTCACCCTCGCGCTGAGCCTGGCCCGGAAGGCGACCGGGCGGATCACGGGCTTCGTCGTCGAGGGGAGCCGCGCGGGCGGCCACAACGCCCCGCCCCGGGGACCGATGAAACTCACCGAGCGGGGCGAGCCGGTCTACGGGGAGCGCGACGCGCCCGACCTGGAACGCTTCCGCGGCCTGGGTTACCCCTTCTGGCTGGCCGGTTCCTACGGCGCGCCCGGCAAGCTGGCCGAGGCCCTGGCCGAGGGCGCCACGGGGATCCAGGTGGGGACCCCCTTCGCGTTCTGCGAGGAATCGGGGATGGACGCCGACGTGAAGCGTCGCGTGCTGGAGCGGGTGCGCCAGGGCGGCCTCGAAGTCTACACCGATCCCCAGGCCTCGCCGACGGGGTTCCCGTTCAAGGTCGTCGCGCTGGAGGGGACCGCCTTCTTCCCGGGCATCGGCTGGCCCGAGCGCCGCGTCTGCGACGTCGGCGTGTTGCGCCACATCTACGCGCGGCCCGACGGCACCGTCGGCTACCGCTGCCCCAGCGAGGCCGTCGATGACTACGTCCGCAAGGGCGGCCACGCGGAGGAGACGCCGGGAAAGAAGTGCCTGTGCAACGGCCTCCTGGCCGCCGCCGGTCTGGGCCGCCGCGACGCCTCCGGCCTCGCGGAGCCGCCCCTCGTCACCGCGGGGGATTCCCTGACCGACCTGGGTCGCTTCCTGCCGAAGGAGGGGACTTCGGTTTCCTATAGCGCCGCCTCGGTGCTGGAAGCCCTGTTGCGGTAGCGGCTCTTTAGCCCTTTAGCCCCGCACCGACCTCGGGGTCGCTCCGCGCAGGGCGCGGAAGGCCTTGCAGAAATGGGCGGAGTCGGCGAAGCCCGCGGCGGCGGCGATCTCCTTCACGGTGAGGTCGGAGCCGGTGAGGAGTTCCTCCGCCCGGTCGACCCGGGCCCGGCGCAGGAAGGCGCGGGGCGCCATGCCGTACCGGCGATGGAAGAGGGTCGAGAAATGGGCCGCGGAGAGGGAGTGGTAGGAGGCGACCTGGGTGATCGTCAGCCGGGAGTTCAGGTTGCGGCGCAGGGTGTGGGCGGCGGCCTCGACGCAGCGGAGCTGCCGGGGATTGAGGCCCGGAGCGGTCGGGGCTTCGTCGTCCGGGGCGACGGACGCCCCCCCTTCCGCCTGCCGCGAAATCAGGAGGAGGAGGGTCTGGATCGCCAGCCGGATGCGGGGGGCGTTCCGGGGCAGGCTGTGCTCGCGATAGATCGTGCGGAAGGCCCGGACGACCTCGTCGGCATCGTCGCCGAGGGCGACGGGGCGGCCAGCCCACGACGGCGTCGGCGCGGCGGAGTCGAATCCGATCCAGGCCAGACGCACCTCCTTTTCGGACTCAAGCTCCTCCCGATGCCCCGCTTCCGGGGGAACGAGGATCACCTCCCCCGCCGCAACGGCGTGACACGCGCGGGGCCGCGACCGAGAGCCGAGCCGCCAGACCGCCGCCCCGGAGAGCACCAGGCCCAGTTCGTAAAAGGGATGCCGATGCCAGTCGAGAAAGCGGGGGCTCGGAAAGCGGCTCTCCGCCACGAGACGGAGCTCCATGTCGCCCTCCCATAATTGTATCTTTGGCATGATTTCCTCGTGTATTTTGTCAAAATCTAAAATAGAGACAATAAAAACCGCAATGGATGCCATGCGGTCGCCTTGCTGCCCGCACGGGGAGGCTGAGAGAATCAAGTTACTCCACACCCATGACCTCCTCCCTGCCGCTCCCCGCCTTCCCCACCTTCGTCTCCCCGGAGACCCTCTCCCTCAACCGCCTCCCGATGCGGGCGACGCTCTATCCCTACCCCGATGCGGCGAAAGCCAAGGCCGATGTGCGGGAGACATCGCCGTGGTTCCGCCTCCTCAATGGAGCGTGGTCGTTCCGCATGGCCGCGAAGCCCGACGAGGTGACCCCGGAAGACCTCGCCGCCGGGACCGACCGCTCCGCCTGGGCCAAGGTCGAGGTGCCGGGCAACTGGACGATGCAGGGCTACGGGAAGCCCCATTACACCAACGTCCAAATGCCCTTCCCCGAGGAGCCGCCCCGCGTCCCCGAGGCGAACCCGACCGGCATCTACGCCACCTCCTTCGACCTCTCCGCAGAATGGATCGGGGCGGGGCGCCGGACCGTGATCCACTTCGGCGGGGCGGAAAGCGTCCTCTACGTCTACGTGAACGGCCAGGCCGTCGGCATGGGGAAGGACTCGCGCCTCCCCTCCGAGTTCGACCTCACCCCTTTCGTCGCCGTCGGCCGGAACGAGCTCGTCGCCGTCGTCGTGAAGTGGTCGGACGCGACCTTCATCGAGGACCAGGACCAGTGGTGGATGGGCGGGCTCCACCGGGAGGTCTACCTCTACAGCACCGCGCCGGTCCACCTCGCCGATCTCTTCGCCACCCCGGGCCTCGAAAACAACTACCGCGACGGGACCCTCAACGCGAAGGTGAAGATCGGCTTCCCCGGCCAGCCCGAGGCGGGGTGGACCGTCGATGCCGCCCTCTTCGATCCCAAGGGGAAGGCCGTCCCGCTGCCGAAGCAGGCCCTCTCCCTTCCCGTCCCCGTTCCCCACACCGGCGTCTGGCCCCGGATCGAGGCCCATTTCAACTTCGCCGTGAAGAACGTCCTGGCGTGGTCGGCGGAGATCCCGAACCTCTACCGCCTCGTCGTCACGCTGAAGGACCGGGCCGGGAAGGCCGTCGAAAGCACCTCGATCCGCGTCGGCTTCCGCACCGTCGAGGTCCGGGACCGGATGCTCCTCGTCAACGGGAAGCGCGTCCTGATCAAGGGCGTCAACCGGCACGACCACCACGATACGAAGGGGAAGGCCCTCGACCGCGCAACGCTGCGCCTCGACGCCGTCTCGATGAAGCGCTTCAACTTCAACGCCGTCCGCACCAGCCACTACCCGAACGATCCGTACTGGCTCGACCTCTGCGACGAGCTGGGCCTCTACGTGATCGATGAGGCGAATGTCGAGGCCCACGCTTTCTATCATCAGCTCGGCAGGGACCGGCGCTACGCCGGGGCCTTCCTCGACCGCGCTCTCCGGATGGTGGAGCGGGATAAGAATCATCCCGCCGTCATCCTCTGGTCCCTGGGCAACGAGACCGCCTACGGCCCGAATCACGACGCCATGGCCGGGTGGATTCGCGGTTACGACCCGAGCCGCCCCCTCCACTGCGAGCCCGGCATCTGGATGCAATACGTCGATCAGCAGCCCACGAAGCATCGTTACCATTCCGGCCACCGCGCCACCGACATCATCTGCCCCATGTACCATGAGATCGCCGATCTCATCGCGTGGTCGAAGGACAAGAGCCACCCCGACCAGACCCGCCCCCTCATCCTCTGCGAGTACAGCCACGCGATGGGGAACAGCAACGGTTCCCTGGCCGATTACTGGGACGCCTTCGAGACCTATCCCGGCCTCCAGGGCGGGTTCATCTGGGAATGGATCGACCACGGGATCAAGCAGACGACCGCCGACGGCAAGGAGTATTGGGCCTATGGCGGCGACTTCGACGACACGCCGAACGACCTCAACTTCGTCTGCGACGGCCTCGTCTGGCCCGATCGGAAGCCCCACCCCGCCGTCGCCGAGTTCCGCTACCTCGCCTCGCCCGTGAAGGCTGTCGGCTTCAATCCCAAGACCGGCGTCCTGCAGATCAGGAACAAGCAGGACTTCGCCACCCTCGCCGGAATCAAGGGCCTGTGGGAGGTGAAGGTCGACGGCGTCGTGAAGGCGAAGGGGATCCTCCCCACGCTGAAGACCGCGCCGCAGAAGACCGACTCCCTCAAATTGAAGCTCCCCGTGCTCAAGCTGGAGGCGGGCCAGGAAGCCTTCCTCAATCTCCGCTTCGAGAGCGCCAAAACCGCCTGGTGCGAGGCCGGCCACGTCGTCGGCTGGGATCAGTTCGCGCTCCCCGCGCCGAAGGTCAAGGCCGCCAAGCCCACCAAAGCCAAGGTCCAGGGCTCGCCCCTCACCCTAACGAAGACCGGAGAAAAGATCGTCGTCGAGAACGCCGCCGTCACCCTCGCCGTCGAGGGAGGCCGGATCGCGGCCTTCCGCGTGCAGGGGAAAGACCGCCTCCTCGCCGGGCCGGAACTCCAGGTCTGGCGCGGCGCCACCGACAACGACGGGATCAAGGGCTGGACCGGCCAGGACAACAAGCCCCTGGGCCGCTGGCTGAACGCCGGGATCGACAAGGCCGAGATCGTCGCCGCCCCCGCGACGGCGAAGAAAAACGCCGACGGCACCGTGACGGTCACCCTCGTCCACACGGCGCAGTGCGCCGCGTCGGCAAAGGCGGTCGTCCTGCAACATCGCTACACCCTCGCCCCCGACGGGACGCTGACGGCGGAGAATGTCTTCACCGTCGATAAGGCCGCCTGCGAAGGTGACCTGCCCCGCCTCGGCGTGAAGCTCGCCCTCCCCGCCGGGTTCGAGGCGCTGGAATGGTTCGGTCGCGGCCCGCACGAGAACTACTGGGACCGGAAGCGCTCCGCCCTCGTCGATCTTTACCGGAGCACCGTGACGGAGCAATACGTCCCCTACATCCTCCCCCAGGAACACGGGAACCACACCGACGTCCGCCGCCTCGCCCTCTCGAACGGAAAGGCCGCCCTCCGCGTCGAGGCCCGGGGCCCGCTCGAATTCTCCGCGAGCCACTTCACCGCTCACGACCTCTTCGCCTCGACCCACACCCACGACCTCGAAGCGAAGGCCCGGCCCGAGACGATCCTCAACCTCGACCTCGTCCAGCGCGGCCTCGGCACCGCCGCCTGCGGCCCCGACGCCCTCCCGCAATACCGCCTCCGCCCCGGCCGACACGCCTGGACGTATGTGTTGAAGGGAAGTTAAAGCGGTTCCCGTTAGAGCATTTTCACCTTAGAGCCTATCCGAATAACCCGGCAGGCCGCGTTATTCGGATAGGCTCTTATGTTGACGCAAAAGCATCCCGGAGGGATGCCAGCCATTAGCCGGGGGTTGAGGCCGTGAGGCCGACACCCCCGGTAGGGGATAAAAAGAAGTCGCGCTTCGCAAAGGGTCTCTCTTCCCTTTGCGATCAAGCCGAAGCGCACCTCGGAGAGAGGACGTTTAAGAGGACGCCCCGGCAACCATCATGGAATAGCCACATCGGCTCCGGGGCGAATGCTTATCCCGTATTTACCGGTGGTGTCGCTTCGTTGCCTCCCGGCCCTGCTACTCAGTTTCTCCTTCGGGTGGCTTGCGCTATCGCGCAGGCAGTCTCCAGCCGCGCCCCTTTTACCCCGCCACCAGTGCGACGCTGGCGGAGGAGCCGATCCGGGTCGCCCCGGCCTCGATCAGGGCCTCGGCCTGGGCGCGGGTCTTGATCCCGCCGCTCGCCTTCACGCCGAAGCGGCAGCCGACGGCCTCCCGCATTAGTTTCACCGCCTCGACGGTCGCCCCGCCGGAGCCGAACCCGGTCGAGGTCTTCACGAAGTGGGCCCCCGCCGCGACGACGCGCTTCGAGGCCGCCGCGATTTCCTCCGGTGTCAACGCCGCTGTCTCCAGGATCACCTTCACCAGCCGCCCCTGGGCGGCGGAGACGACCTCGTGGACCTCGTGCTCGATGAAGTCCCAGTGGCCTTCCTTCGCCGCGCCGATGTTGAGGACCATGTCGAGCTCGTCGGCCCCGGCCTCGACCGCCACGCGGGCCTCGGCGACCTTCGACCGGCTGGCCGTCGCGCCGAGGGGGAACCCGACGACGGTGCAGACCTTCACGGACGAACCCTCCAGCAGCTTCCGGCAATCGGCGATCCAGTACGGGTTGACGCAGACGGAGAAGAAGCGGTATTCCCGCGCCTCCGAGCAAAGCTGCGCGATCTGGTGCCGCGTCGCCGTCGAGGCGAGGAGGGTGTGGTCGATGAGTTCGTTCAGGTTTTCGATGGGCATAGGGGGGGTGTTCGCTGACGGTTGCTAACGAGGCGGCAATCCGAAGACCGAGCGCCAGAGCCGGTTCCGGTGGGCCGTGAAGCCATGCTGCGGGGCCCACGCCTCGATGTCGATGGGGAGGCCGGGAGAGCAGGTGTACCAGGCCCAGGCCCGCTCGTAAGGGGTGAGGCTCCCCTTGCGGCGGCGGCGCCAGGGGAGGAGGCCCAGGGACTCCGCCCGGCCCCGCCAGCCGGGAGCCGTGGCGGCGAGCCACGGACGCCGGAGGGAGGCCCCGTGGATGATCATCCGGTAGATGTCGGAAGGGCGGACGGTCTGCCGCTCCGCCGGGAAGGGGCGGTCCCAGCCCGATTGGGCGATGCAGTCGACCCCCAGCTCCATCCGCTGGTAGGAAAGGGAGGCGACGCCCTCGCCCTTCGCCAGCCGTTCCCGGACGAAGAGGTTGAAGACGTCCTGCTCCGTGAAGGGGAAGAAGCGTTCCCCCCACTTCGTGTCGATGTCGGCGAAGAGCGTCCGGCAGGTCTGCGAGTAGCGGGAGAGGAAGGCCGAGTCCCGGGGGGCGCGGAAGCCGATGAGGCCGACGTTCACGTAGGGATGGGGCGGCAGGGGCCAGGCGACGCCCGCGCGGCGGCACTGCTCGCGGACCCACAGGTCGCGCGGGTCGTAGCGCTGGTCGGCCTCCGTCGAGACGACGATCCCGTCCTCGACGCCGTCGAGGAGGAAGCCGCACGGACGCTCGAAGAGGATATCGGAATCGAGGCAGCAGTAGTCGCCGGGCTCCCGGTTCAGCATGATGTCGATCCGCTTCACGAAGTGGTGCGGGCGGGGGTTCTCCTCCGGCAGCAGCTCGTAGGAAAGGCCCGGGGCCGCAGGGCAGAGGGCCGGGTCGAGCGGCTCGAAGTGGCCGATGATGAAGCGGCCCGTGAAGCCGTTCATCCGGGCGCTGTTGAAGAGCGCGAAGGCGCCCGGCAGGAAGCGCCGGTCGATCCCGGTGAGGAGCGTGGCGGAGGCACCCCATTCGGTGCGGGCGGAGAGTTCTTTGCGGTCGGGGGTCATGAATGCGGGGTTAGCGATAGACATCCTTGCGATGCTTCACCCGGTCGATGCCGACGAGCCGGATCGTGGTGAAAACCTCATAGATCACGCGATAGTCCCCCACCCGGACGCGCCAGACATGCTCGCTGCCGGTCAGCTTCACGGCTCCGTGGGGAAAGGGGTCGGAGGCCAATCCTGCGGCGGTGGCGACGATCTTTGCCACCTCCCGTCCGGGGATCTTGCGCAGATCCTTTTTGACCGACTTCCGCCATTCGAGTCTATAAGTCGGCGAGGATGCCATCCTTCTTCAATTCTCGGATGAATTTGTCGTGCGGTATCAGGGGCTCGTCGCGGCGATCGGCGACAGCGGCGAGGTCGGCGAGGTCTTCGAGCAGTTGCCGGTACTTCTTTAACGACAGGACGACCGCCGTCTTCTTGCCGCGGGTATCGGTCAAATAGTGGACGGAGGCGGCCATGAGTGAAACCTTAACCTGTTTTCCCGCCGTCTACAATCTCATCTCTCCCTGCCGGTGGAGGATGTCGGTGAATTTCTCCCGCTTCTCCGACGCCTCCAAGTGGTCGAAGAATTCCTCCGGGGTCTCGAAGAGGTGGCCCTTCTCGATGTAGCTGTCGGTGGTGAAGGGGGAGAAGCCCTTCGGGAAGATCATGTACCGGGCCTTCATGTAGTCGCGGGCGTGGCCCAGCTCGTCCATCATCCCGGCGGAAAGCGGGGGCCGCTCCGGGTAGGGATGGATCGCGACGACGGCATCGACCTTGCCGACGTACCAGTGGAGGTCGCGGTGGACGGTGTAGGCGTAGATCAGTTCCCGGTCGATCTGGGAATCGTGGTCGGTCCCGATCTCGACGGTCTGCGGATCGATGACCACGGCGTAGTCCCGCAGGCGGCGGATGACGGTGTTCACCACCTGCCGCTTCTCCGGCGTCGCGTAGGTCATGGAGTAGCTGGCGTAGACGACCCACGGCTTCGGATGGACGACCAGCTTGTAGAGGCAATCGGGCGGCTCCCCGACGGCGATCACGTAGTGGGGGATACCCATGTTCCGCGCCCAATCCTCGGAGAGGGAGACCTCCTCGTTCATCCAGGAAAGGATCTCGTAGAGGTTGTGATGGCGGGCCTTCAGCGAACGGAGGAAGCTGTCCCCGGTGTCGAGCTTCTCCATCTCCCGCTTGATGACCCACTCGGCCTCGATCAGCGTCACGATGCAGTCGGGCCGGATGAAGTCCTTGATGACGCGCTGATCCTTGAACTTCCGGTTGATCCGGTTCCACTCGACCGTGGCCGGGGCGCGGACGATGACGTCCTTCAGGCCCCGCTTCTCGATCTCGAAACCGATCTTCTCGTATTCCCGTTCCCGGGTCAGCTCGAAGACGTAGTCGGTCGTCCCCAGGAGGCGCTCCATCGGCTTGCGGCCCGCCTTGGTGAATTCCTTCACCGCATCGAAGACATGGATTTCCCGGCCGTTCTGGCGACCGAGCTCGACGACTTTCTCCAGATAGGCCGCATCGGCCATCCCGGCGATCATTCCGGTGACAAGGACTCGCATGAGAGTGCGCCACGGTACCCGGGCCACCGAGGGAAGTAAAGGGTGGCGGCGAGGGCCGAAATCGGCTAGGATGCCCCCCATGCGGACCATGAAATATTGCGTGTACAAAGAGGCGCCTTATTACGTGGCCCAATGCCTCAACGTCGATGTGTCCAGCTTCGGCAACACCGTCGAGGAAGCCGTCGCCAATCTCAAGGAAGCGGTCGAACTTCACTTCGAGGATGCCCCCGCCGGGGATTATCAGCAGATCGACGAAGTCCTGATCGGGGAAAGCCTCGTCCATGGCTAGGCTCCTGGGTTCCCGCGAAGTCACCGATCTCCTCTCCGCCCACGGCTTCGCCTTCGTCTAGCAGCGGGGAAGCCATCAAAAATACCGCAGCCCCGATGGTCACAGCGTGATTGTCCCCGCCGGGCGCAAGGAAATACCGCGCGGCACCCTCGCCTCCATCATCCGCCAATCGGGATTGCCCAGAGAACTTTTTTCATAGGCGACTCCCGCCCCATGTCGTAGAATTGGTCCCTTTCCCCCCCACCTCTATGGACCGCTACTATTGCCCCGACCTCGAATCCGGCCACCTCGACGAGACCGAATCCCACCACTGCGGCCGCGTGATGCGGCACGGGGCGGGCGACTTCGTCACCGTCTTCGACGGGCTGGGCCAGGAATGGAAGGTCCAGTTGAAGGAGGAGCAGGGGAAACTCTGGCACTTCAAGAAGCTGACCGCCTCGAAGAGCCCCGCCCCCACCACCCGGATCATCCTGGCCCAGGCGGTGCCGAAGAACCGGGCGATGGACCTCATCCTCCAGAAGGCGACCGAGCTGGGCGTCTCCGAGATCGCCCCCCTCCAGTCGGACCGGGTCGTTTCCCGCACGGGAGACGCCGAGGAGGCGAAGGAAAAGGTCTCCAAGTGGAAGGACACCGTGATCGAGGCCGCGAAGCAGAGCGGCCAGAACTGGCTCCCGGAGATCGCTCCCCTGCGGAAGCCGCGCGATTTCTTCGCCGAGGTGCAGAAGGCTTCTCTGAAGCTGATCGGCTCCCTCCAGCCCGAGGCGCACCCGCTGAAGGAGACCCTCCGCGAGGCGCTGGAAGGCGGGAAGAAGCCGGGCACCGTCGTGATCATGATCGGGCCGGAGGGCGACTTCACCCCCGCCGAGATCGGCGAGGCCCGGGCGAACGGCTTCCTCCCCGTCTCCCTGGGGAACCTGGTGCTGCGGTCGGAAACGGCCGCCCTCTACAGCCTGGGCGTGCTGAAGTACGAGTTGGAGTAGTCCGGCGCCCCGCTCAATAGCTGACCGTCACCGCGACATGGCCGCGGGAACTGTCGGGATCGCCCAGGCCGGGATTCGTGAGCTGGAAGCCGTAATCGAACTTCACCGAGACGAACTGCCCGATCATATAGCGGGCGCCGGGCCCAACGCTGGAGAGGAAGACGTTGGGGTCCTCGCCGGAGAGGAGGTGGACGTTCCGCACCCAGCCGTAATCCCAGAACGCCAGGAACTGGAGGGAATCGGGCGGTCCCTGCTTCGTGAAGAGGTCCTTGATCGAGACGGACGGCGTCCGCAGCTCGTTCGTGACCATCCATCCGTCGTCGCCGTTCGCCTCGCGCTCCAGATAGCCGCGGATGGTGTCCATGCCGCCGAGGCCGAACTGCTCGCTCCCGATCAGGTTCGTGCTGGCCATCTGCAACTGGCCCTTGAAGAACCAGGAGAAATCCCACGGCAGGCGCTGCGTCCGGTCGAGGCCCAGCTGGCCGTAGACGTAATCGGCGTGGGCCATGCTGTGGGCGACCTGGAAGTCCCCCGTCCGGTTGTGCGTCCCCAGGCCGCCGGGGCTGGCGTAGAAGTTCGCGAGGAGGTTCGTGAGGGCGGAGGGCTCGTGATAGGTGCTGTTGTAGCTGACCAGGAACTGGGAGATATCCGTGTTCGTCCCGTAGACGCTCTGCCCGCCGAATTCGAGATCGTTGTTCGACTCCTTGAAATCGTAGCCGACGCCCATGTTTTGGCTGTAGCGGCCCAGGGTGGGGAGGCCGGCGTTGTAGCGGCCGCTGGCCTGCCAGGCCTTGCCGACGAGGTTCGTGCCGGAGGGGCTGCCGACGGTGTCGATGTAGCCGCCGAAGAGGGTGAACTCATGCTGCCACGGCAGCGGGACCACCCAGCTCCCCGCATGGGCCTGGAACCGCTCGAAGGCCTCGTCCGAGGTGAACTGGTAGTTCAACTGCTGGTCCATGCCGAAGAGGTTCCCGTAGTTGAAGCCGAAGTTGTAGCGGTCCTGCCCGGTGGTGAGGTTCCCCGTGTTGTCGTAGCCGGTGTAGAAGCGGGCGGGGAAGCGGTCCTCCGTCTTCAGGATCAGGTCGGTCGTCCCGAACTCGGGCCCCGGGGCCAGCTCCACGTTGCTGGAATGGAACGGATTCTTGTTCATCCCGTTGAGGTTTTCCACGACGCGGCTCTCGGAAATCCGGTCGCCCGGGCGGAAGCCGGTGCGGTAGACGAGGATCTCCTCGGAGAACCAGTTCTGCCCCTCGCTGCGGACCTGGTGGACGTGCCCCTCGACGACGGCGACCTGGAGGACGTCGTTCGTGACGTCCTGCTCCGGGATGACGACGTCGACCACGGGATGGTCGCTGTGCCGGTATTGGGTGACGGTGTCGCGCGTCAGCCGGTTGAGCGTGTCGAGGGTCACCGGCTTGCCCAGGTAGATGCTCCGGATCTTTTCCTGGAACTCGGGGTTCTGGAGGAAGGGGAGCCCGTCGGCCTCGATGCCGTCGAAGCCGGGGATCCCCTCGGTCTCGATCGTTTTCCCGACGACGAACCGGATGCCGCGCAGCTTCTTCACGACGACTTCGTTCCCGCCCGGCGTCGGCGCCGCCTCGGGCTCGGCCACCTCGACGTTCATTTTCTTTTCCGGAGCGGTCTTCGGCATGACGCGCTGGAGGTCCTGCGCGCGGAGCGGCGCGGCGGCCAGGAGCAGAAACAGGAGTGGAGCAAGGGAGAAAAGTCGTTTCATGGGGACCGGGAGAGGCGGGGCGCTTCGGGCAGGCAGGCGGGCGATCAATGGTTCGGGTCGGTGTAGCTCATCGTCCCGTGCGTGCCGCCGAAAACGGGGCCGCCGAAGGAGACGCCCTCGTTCGACGTGGAGGAGATCGTCCGCACGTGCTGGAGGGCGCCGGGCAGCGTCGGGATTTCGAAGTTCGGCGCGTATTCGCGGTGTCCCCCTTCGTTGTCCAGGACGGGTGTCCCGAAGGGCTTCGTCCCGGCCAGGCTGTAGAAGCCGCCCAGGGAGGAGGCCCCGACGGTCGAGTCGTCCCCGGCCCCGTTGGAAACCTGCGCCGCGGGCTGGAGCACCGAGGTGCTGAGGGTGACGGTCCTTCCTCCCCCCAGGCTCAGCACGACGCCCCCGCCGGAAGTGGAGGTGGAGCCGAGCGGATTCGGATCGCCGTGGATCGCATTGTTGCCGTTGCCGCCACCCCCGCCGCCCCCGGAGACGAAGATCGGGAGGCCGCCCGCGGAGAAATTCCAGATGGAGGTGCTCCACGTCGTCGTCGCGCTCCACTGCGTACGCGTCCACTTCGAGGTGACCGAATACCAGCTGGAGCTCGTCGAGTCGGTGGAGAAGGTCGAGTCGAAGCCGCTGTCGCCCGCCGTGCCCCGGGCGGCGCTGCCCGCGGCGGTGCCCTCGGTGCCGACGGCGGAGGAGATGCCGCTGCCGTAGGAACTCGACCCGTAATAGGTGGTCCAGATGCCGGAGGTGGGGTAGGCCGACGATCCCGCTCCAGTGCTGGCGCTGTCCGCCAGGTTGCTTCCGACCAGGGCCCCGGCGTAGGTGATCGTCCCCCGCGTCGAGGCCGACGTGGCCCAGACTTTTCCGGCGTTCGCCGAGTTCTGGAGGAGGCCGGTGCTTTCCAGGACGCCGACAAGGCCGCCGCCGTAGGTGACCGTGGAGCCGGTCGCCGCCTGGACGGCGCCGTAGTTGTAGGAGTAGAAGATCGAGCCGTAGTTGTCCCCGACGAGGCCGCCGACGCTGTTCGCGGCGGTGGCGTTGTTCGCGGAGTTCCCGGTGACGCTCCCCGTGTTGTAGGAATCGCTGATCACGCCCGAGCTGTTCCCCGCCGTGCCGACGACGCCGACGAGGCCGCCCACGTCGGTCCCGCCGGAGACGGACCCCTTGTTGATCGACTGGGTGATGTTCGCCTTGTAGGAGGAACTGTAGGTGCCCGTCGTGGTGAGGGTGCCGACGAGGCCGCCGACCGAGCCCGAGCCGGTCACGGCCCCCGTGTTCGTACCGGACTTGAGGGTGCTGGTCCCGCCCAGGTCGCCGACGAGGCCGCCCGCGATGGCGGTGCCGTTGACCGTGCCGCTGTTGGTGCCGGAGACGAGGACCGTCCCCGTGACCGCGCCGATGAGGCCGCCCGCGGTGGCGCCGCTGACGCTCGCCGCATTCGTGCCGGAGATGCTGGAGCTGCCCGCGCCCCCGCTGACGCGGCCGAAGAGGCCACCGACCACGGCCCCGCCCGCCGTGTCGGTGACGGTCGGGGAGGTCCCGTTGATCGTGACGCCGGAGACCGTCGCGCCGCTGGCCTCGCCGGCGATGCCGCCGACGTAGGCGCTGGCCGCCGTCCCGGTGACGCTCTCGCCCGCGAGGGTCAGACTCTTCACCGTGCCGGTCAGGTAACCGAAGAAGCCGACGTCCGTGTTGCCGCTGTTGACGGTGATGCCGGTGATCGTGTGGCTGCCGCCGTCGAAGATGCCGGAGAAGGCGTGCGTCGAGTCGGTCCCCACGGGCGTCCACGAACCGGTCATCGTGATGTTCTGGGCCAGGTAATAATTCCCGGAGAGGCTGCCCGTGGAGGCGACCGAGGTGAGGTCGGCGCCCGTGTTCACCAGCATGTAGGAGGTCAGGGCTCCGGCTCCCGCGTTCGTGTAGGTGACCGGAGTGCTGTAGTCGGTGGCCGGATCGTAATAGACCGTCACGCTGCCGCCCCAGTTGATCGTCCCGTTGACGGTCACCGTGCCGTGGCCGCCGACGGCGGAACCGACCGTGAGGCCCAAGGTGTAGTCGGAGGGGACCGACGTCGGATTCACGCCGTAGGACTTGCTGTCCGCGCGGAGGACCAGGCCGCCGCTCCCGGTGTTCTTCACGACCAAGCCGGTGCCAGTATTGGTGCCGAGGGCGCTCTGGTTGAACTGCTCCACCGTGATGGCGCCGGCCGCGCTGAAGGTCAGGGTCCCGCTGGCGTTGAGGGTATAGCCATCGACGATGTGGATGTTGCCGTTGTCGTTCGCCCCGGAGGCGTAGGCCGTCGTCTGGATGGTAAGGTTGCTCGACCCGAGGTTCGACTGGATCGTCTGCCAGCTGAGGACCGTCTCCGTCGCCTTGGTGTAAATCGTGTTGTCGTAGATGTAGAGGTCGGTCGGATCGAGGAGGAGGGAGCCGGTCGTCCCCTTCGGGGCGCGGGTGTCGGTCTGGCCGGTGTAGTCGAAACCGGCCAGGCCGGAGACCTCGACGCTGCCGCCGTTGCCGCCGTTGGGACCGCCCCGGGCGGAGATTGTCCCGGCGTAGCGCGTCATCCCGTCGGACCAGACGACCACCGTGCCGCCGTCCCCGCTATCGGTCGCGTCGGCCTTGATTTGGGAACCGGCCTCGGCGGTGACAGTCTGGGCGTTCGCGATCGTCGCGTCCTGGCCCTGGGAGCCGCCGCCCACCTTGACCGTGCCGCCGCCGTTGGCCCCGCTGGCGTCGAGGACCGAAGTGGAGGCGAGCTGGACGTCGTTGCCGGTCAGGTCGATCTCACCGCCCTGGGTCCCGTTCGTCGCGACGATCGTCCCGCTGTTGGCGGCGGTCCCCCCGGAAGCCGTGATCCGCACCCGGCCCCCGACGTTGGAGACGCCCGTCGCCCGGATGAGGCCGGTGTTGTTCACGGCCAGGCTATAGATGTTGCCGTTGGCGACCAGCTCCGATTTCAGGGCCGCGATGGTGCCGGAGTTCGCGATGCCCACGCCGTCCCGCGCGCCCGCGTCGTAGCGGACGGAGAGGAGATTCTGGCCCGACTCCGCGAGGGTCACCTGGGTCCCCGCCGCGAGGCCGACGGTGCCGTTGGCCGCCGTGAGGGTGCCGCTGTTGGAGACGTGCTTTGCGATCAGGAAGATGTCCCCGCCGTTGGCCGTGATGTCGCCCAGGTTCGTGACGCCGGCCGTCGAGGTGCCGCTGAAGGTCTGGCTCCCGCCCGCGAGGAAAGCGGTGTTGGAAAGGTCGAGGGTCGAGGCGGTGAAGCTCTGCGTGTTGACGACGCCGCCCGGCCCGACGAGGACGCCGTTCGGGTTGATGAGGATGAAGCCGCCGTTGGAGTTGAGGGTGCCGTAGATCTCGGAGACGTTCCCCCCGCTGACCTTGGCCATCGTCATGCTGCTGCTCCCGGGCTGAAGGATGTTCACCGTGTTGCCCGCGCCGATGGAAAAATCGACGAAGCCCAGCACCGTCCTGTCCTGGTAGGTGTGGATATCCAGCGTGTTCGCGTTCGGATTGGCGAACGTGGCATTGCCCACCAACGCCGTGCCTCCCGTGGGCAGCGCCGCCGCCCACCCCGCAGGCGCGCCGAGGCTGCCCAACAGGGCGAGCTGCACGACCGCCAAGGAGCGGCACAGGAAAGAGTTCATCACAAAAAAACGGGACGTCCTCGGCTTCATATGCATTTTCCTCTCGGTCCTTTTCTTTGAACGGGTTAACCGTGGCACCTCACCCTAAAGCGCCTAAAATATTTAGGCCACAGTACAATCGACAACCTCTAGTCGAGTCAACGCCCTTTTGTGGCGTCGCCGATATTTATGGCCGAAAAGAACGTGTGGGGGGTGAGTGGGTACCGCCCCTCCCCCCCCCCTTACCCGGTCGTCCGCAACCCCGATGCGATCGCGTTGATCGACAGCAGCAGCGACGGCCGCAGCGCTTCGGCCGCGTCGTGGTCGTTCTTCGCCCGCAGCTCTCTCCACTCTTCCAGCAGGGTGATCTGCTGGCGGTGGAGGATGAGGAGCGGCTCGTGCCGCACTTCCAGGGTCTTCGTCATCCGGGGCCGCCGCTCGGCGAAGGAGCCGCAGAGGACTTCCTCGAAGAGGACGCGCGTCCGGGTGTATTCCTTCAGGATGATGCCCATGAAGCTGTCCCGGATCTTCTTCTGCGCGACGAGGCCCGCGTAACGCTTCATGAGGTCCTCGTCGGCGCTGGCGAGGTTCGTCTCGACGTTGTTGAAGACGTAGGCGAGGAAGGGCCAGCTCTTCGCGTGGCCGCCGAGGGAGGCGAAGGCCTCCGGGTCCTCCTTCTTCAGCCGCCCCATCGCGGTGCCGACGCCGAACCAGCCGGGGAGGTAGAACCGGGACTGGGTCCAGCTGAAGACCCACGGGATGGCGCGCAGGTCGGCGAGGCTCCGCTGGCCCGTCCGCCGCGAGGGGCGGGAGCCGATGCCGCTGACTTCCAGCGCGTCGATGGGGGTGGCCTGCCCGTAGAAGGTCATGAAGTCGGGCAGCTTCAGGAAGGCCTGGTAGGTCTCCTGGCTCCAGGCGGAGAGGGTGTCGAGGACGGCCTCGGGGCGCTGGGGCTTTTTCTTCGTCTTGCGCTGGCTCAGCGTCACGCCCGCCGTCCCGGCGATGAGGAGTTCCAGGTTGTAGGTGGCGGTGCCCCGGTTCGCGTACTTCTGCGCGATGGTCTCCCCCTGCTCGGTGAGGCGGAGGTCGTTCTCCAGGGTCCCCTCGGGGAGGGCGCTGAGGAAGCGGTGGGTGGGACCGGCGCCGCGGCTGATGGTGCCGCCGCGCCCGTGGAAGAAGCGGACGTGGGCCCCGTTGCGGTGGCCGACGGAGACGAGGGCGGCCTGGGCGCGGTAGAGGTTCCACTGGCTGGAGAGGATGCCGCTGTCCTTGTTGCTGTCGCTGTAGCCGATCATCACCTGCTGGACGAGGAGGGGGAGAGGGGCCTTGGTCTTTTTGGAGGCGTCTTCCGCTTCCGGGTCGAGCTTCGCGGTCGGCTTCCGGAGGAGGTCGTAGGCGGTGCCGTTCTGCTGGGCGCGGAGGCTGCGGCGGGTGACGGGATGGCGGAGGAACGACCCGAGGATCTCCGGGCTTCCCTTGAGATCGTCGATGGTCTCGAAGAGGGGGACGACGGGGAGGAGGCAGACGAGGCCCTCCTCCGAGGTCCGCGCGAGGCCGACCTCGCGGGCCAGGAGGTAGACCACCAACAGGTCGGAGACGGAGCGCGTCATGCTGACGATGAGGGCGCCGATGCCCTCGGGGCCATACTGGGCGATGTGCCGGACGAGGACGCCGTAGCAGCTCAGGACGGCCTCGGCCTCGGGGCCGGTGGCGGCATCGACGGGGGAGAAGGGCCGGGGGGAGGCCAGCTCCGCGTTGAGGAAGGCGAGGCGCTGGGCCTCGTCCATCTTCAGGAAGCCGTCGCCGTCGAGGCCCGCGGCGTTCATCAGCTGGCTCAGCGCCAACTCATGGAAGCGGCTGTTCTGCCGGATGTCGAGGGAGGCGAGGTGGAAGCCGAAGACCTCCAGGGAGCGGAGGATCGGATCGACGTCGGCCGTGGCGATGGCCTCGGCATCGACCTCGACGAGGGAGGCGCGGAGGAGGCGCATGTCGGCCAGGAGCTGGGAGGCGTGGACGTAGCGGCCCTTCGCCTCGCTGATCCGCAGGGAGTGGTCTTCCGTGGTGTCGAGGGGGAGCTTCGCGATGAGGAGGGAGGTGAACTGGCGCCACGGCTCGATCGAGTGCTTCTTGAGGATCGCGTCGGCGGTCTCCTCGTCGAGGTCGGAGGCCAGCTTCTCGATCCGGCGGGTGAGGGTGGGCGGGATCTCCTGGTGGTGCCGGGAAAGCGGAAGGGAGTAGTTGAGGCGCTCCAGCTGGCGGCGCATGGAGACAAGGGCGCCGAGGCGCATGTCGAGGAGGGTCTCCCGCGTCACAGAGGAGGTCACGAAGGGGTGGCCGTCGCGGTCGCCGCCGACCCAGCTGCCGAAGCGGATCTGGGGGAGGCGGTCGGTCGCCTCGATCAGCTTCGGGTCGAAGCCGAAGTGTTCCCACGCGGTCCGCAGGCGCTGGTCGAGGAAGGGGAGGACGTCGGGGAAGACGACCTTCAAATAGTGCATCATCGAGGCCCGCTCCGTGGCCACGTCGGGCTTCGTGATGTAGACCTCGCCCGTCCGCCAGAGGCGTTCGAGGACGACCTGGACCTTCTTCTCGATCTCGGCCTGTTCCGTCGCCGTCCACATCTGGTTCTCCCGCTGGAGGAGGAGGAGGTAGAGTTCCCGGTGCTGTTCCAGGACGGTGGTCCGCTTTGCCTCGGTGGGGTGGGCGGTGAGGACGGGTTCGACGCGGACCTCGGGGAGGGCTGCGGCGATTTCCTCCGGCTTGATCCGGAGCTTCTTCAGGTTGCCCAGCCACTCACCCCAGAGGCCCGACTCGGCGGTGAAGCCGAACTTCGTCTCCCGCGCGCGGCGGGCCTGGGCGGAGGCGTTTTCCTCGACGATGTTCAGGAGTTGGAAGCTGATCGAGTAGGCCTGGCCGATGGCGTCGCTGAACTTCCCGATGGGGAGCCTCTTCCCCTGCCAGGGAAGGGTGTCGGCGATCTCCTCGTTCCCCAGGCGCCGGAGGACGGTCGCGAGGTTGTCGATGAGAAAGTTGAGGTCGCGGTCAATCTTCGAGAGACCGGCGGAGAGGACAGGGTTCGATTTTTTCACGCCGGGCTTGTTTGTTAACGTCTGCATTGGTGTTGGAAAGAACAAAAGCCATCTTTGTGCCAATTCTTACACTGAACTTAGGATATTTCTGACGCGGTGAACATTGGGCTCTTGTCATCCCCACGGCTTTCCGCTACCTCACTCAATAACGTGGGGGAGGCAACGGGGAAACCGAGCGGGGATGCCGACCTGCGGATACTGCAAAGATACTAGAAACGTCATGTCCTCGGATTCCTCGGCAGCGCTCATCCAGGCCCTCTCAGGCAGCCCGACGCCCGTCTTCGTCCTCGGGCACGACATGGCCATCTATTACGCGAACCCGGCCGCCGGGGCGCTCCTCGGCTTCGACGCCGCGGCCCTCGTCGGCCAGGCCCTCAGCATCCCTTTCACCGTCGGGGTCCCGAGCGACCTCGACATCCTCGGCGCCGGCGGCGTGGCGATGAAGGTCCGCGTCGATGCGGAGCTGGCCTCGTGGGACGGGCGCCCGGTCTCCAAGGTTTCCCTGACGCCTTACGCTCCGGTGGCCGCGCCCGCGGCTCCGGCCCCCGCGCCCGCTCCCCGGCCCGCCCCCTCGGCGGGCGGCCAAGGCAACGGCGAGCGGATCCTGGTTTTGGAAGACGACCTTTCGATCGGCGATATCCAGGGCCGGATGCTGAAGTCCCTGGGCTACGCCACCGAGTGGGCGAAGACGGGCGAGGAAGCCATCGACATGTGCAAAAAGGCGCTCCATGAAGGCAAGCGCTTCTCCGCCGGCCTCTTCGACCTCACCATCCAGGGCGGCATGGGCGGCCAGGACGCGATGAAGGCGATCCGCAGCATCGACCCGGCGCTGAAGGCCATCGCCTGCAGCGGCTATTCCGACGACGAGTTCAATGCGAAGCTGATCGCCGAAGGCTTCAACGACGTCCTCCCGAAGCCGTTCCGCTCGGCGGAACTGGGGAAGGTTCTCAAGCGGAACCTGACCTGAGGCGAAACGGAAAAGCCCCGGCATCGTCTCCGATGCCGGGGCCTTTGCCCGTTCCGTCCTTACTTCGCGAAAGACTTCCGGTCGTCGGTCTCCAGGTAATCGGAGAGGGTCGACTTCGCCGGATCGATCCCGACCGCGGCGCAGGCCTCGACGAACCACTCCTTCTTGTCGGGAATCTCGTACGGCTTCGTCGCCTCGAAGCCGTCGCTCCATTCCTTCACCTCGGCGGCCGTCTTCGGCGTGCCCTGGGTGTCGAGCCACGCGGCGACTTCGACGTCGGTCGCCCCTTTTTCCAGCAGGGTACGGACGTCGCTGCCCTTCACCCCCTTGAAGGAAAAGAGGTAATTGTCGAGGGGGCAATCGAAGTGATACTCGCCCGCCGTTCCGGCGATGTCGGCGCGCCCTTTATCGATGGCACGGGCCAGCAGCGCGTAGCCGCCGAGGCGGACGCGGGGGCTGCGGGGGGCTTCTTTGGAAAGATCTTTGGCGGTCAGGGTGGGGGTGCTCATGGTCTGGATTCTCCGAATTCGAAGTTGGATTGAGTTGGATCGATTTACTGTAGTCGTTAAAACGACTAATGTTGTTAATACAGCACTGGACGTTCAGCAAGTCAAGTGCTAAGATACCTCATAAGTGAGCGCGCCGCTTTCTCTCCCCAGCGATCCTGCCGACCTCGACCCGCGTATCCGGCGGACCCGGCAGATGCTCTTCACCGCCTTCAAGGAATTGCTCTGCGAAAAGGGCTTCGAGGCGATCTCCGTCCAGGACATCGCCGAGCGGTCGACCGTGAACCGGGCCACCTTCTACGACCACTTCACCGACAAATTTTCCCTCCTCGACGCGATGATCGAGGAGAAATTCGGCGCCTTCCTCGAAGCCCGGATGACCGGCACCGACGGCAGCTGCCAGGAAGGGCTGCGGCGGATCATCCTCGCCGCCTGCGACTTCCTGGGCGAGCTCGCCTCCGCCCCCTGCCAGAAGCAGCGCAAGCAGTTCGAGCCGATGGCCGAGGCGAAGGTGAAGACCCTCGTCCGCACCCGCCTCCAGCAGGGCCTCCTCAACCGGGGCGTCCCGGAGGACGAGGCCTCCCTCCGCGCCACCGTCGCCGCCTGGGCCATCGGCGGCGCGGCCCTCGAATGGAGCCGCACGAAGACCCTTCCCGCCGAGGCCTTTGCCGGCCAGCTCCTCCCCCTCGTCAAGCCCGCGCTCACCCCTCCCGGCGGCTGCGCGACCGGGAATTGATCCCAGCCACCCCCCCGGATTTTCCGCCGTGGGCTCATTTGACAACCCAAAAAACGCCTTTAGCCTAAACCAAGCCACAACGGATACGGACACTCACCCCTCCACCAGAGCGAGCACGTCTTGGCCCATCCCCTCCCTTCTTGTGACACCCCCCGACCTCCGCGCCTTCCTCCCCACGCCCCGCAAAAGCTGGGCCGACGTCAGCGACGCCGACTGGAACGACTGGAACTGGCAACTCCGCAACCGCCCGACGACCCTCCGCCAGATCGAGGCCCGCCTCCAGCTCTCCCCCACGGAGCGCCTCGGCATCACCGAGGCCGCCGTTCGGAAGCTGGCCGTGGCGATGCCCCCCTACTTCTTCAACCTCATCGACGGCGCCGACCCCGCCTGCCCCATCCGCCGCCAGGTCGTCCCCCGGCAGGAAGAGATGGACTACGCCGCGCACGAGATGGCCGACCCGTGCGGCGAGGACAAGGACATGGTCGCCCCCGGCCTCGTCCACCGCTACCCGGACCGCGTCCTCTTCCTCGTCACCGACCGCTGCGCCGCCTACTGCCGCTACTGCACCCGCAGCCGCATCGTCAGCGGCGTCGGCGAGCAGGAACTGGAAGTCGACTTCGAGGAGGCCCTCGCCTACCTGCGCGGCCACCCGGAAGTGCGCGACGTCCTCCTCTCCGGCGGCGACCCCCTCCTCTTCTCCGACGCCAAACTGGAAGCCCTCCTCCGGCGCCTCCGGGAAATCCCCCACATCGAGATCGTCCGCCTCGGCAGCCGCGTCCCCATCTTCCTCCCGCAGCGGATCACCCCGGCCCTCTGCGCCATGCTCCGGCAATTCCACCCCCTCTGGATCAACGTCCACGTGAACCACCCGCGCGAATTGACCGCCGAGGTCCGCGACGCCCTGGGCCGCCTGGCCGACGCGGGCATCCCGATGGGGAACCAGTCCGTCCTCCTGAAGGGCGTGAACGACGACGCGGAAACCCTCCGCATCCTCTTCCAGAAACTGATCCGCGCCCGCGTCCGCCCCTACTACCTCTACCAGTGCGACCTCATCCAGGGGACCAGCCACCTCCGCGTCCCCGTCGCCCGCGGCATCGAGCTGATGCGCGAACTGCGCGGTCACACCACCGGCTTCGCCGTCCCGCAGTACGTCGTCGACGGCCCCGGCGGCGGCGGCAAAATCCCCCTCAACCCCGACTACGTCATCGCCCGCGACGGCGAGCGCCTCCTCCTGCGCAACTACGAGGGGGAACTCTACGAATACATCGACAAGGCCGAGCCCTCCGACCGCAACGGCAAACCGAAGCCCGCCCCGCTCCACCGGCACGAGGAATTGCCGGTGGGGTAGTCAAAAAGAATCGATCGTGCTACGGTCGGGCAGTGAGAATCCACCTCGCCCTGCTCCCACTGGCGCTCTCTTCCGTTATCGCCTTTTCACAGGACGCCAATCTGGTGCCCGACGATCTCGCCTACACCCAGCGGGTAATGTCGACCCACCACTTTGTCGCCCAAGCGGTGTGGCAGATGGAGGCAACCCGAACGATCCGCTTTCAATACGACCACTATCCCGAACCTCAGTCTGTTGAAAGGCTCAAAATCGAAGAAGACGGTGTCTATGCCCGGAAAAAAGACAAGGAATGGCTGAAATCCGAAGACTGGGGGGAAACCGGCACACCCGTAGACAAAGACAAGGCCAGAGACCTCGACTACCTCGCCTCATTTATCCAAGTGCCTTTCGGCAACGGCACCCATAAAGACTCTTCCCAAGGAGAAACGGTCTGGAAACCGATCTCCCAAGATACCAAGGAAGGCGTTTCCCATTTCACCTACGAACGCACCCGTGAACATCCGCTGTCCGATGGAACCTATCCTCACTACACCTTCTGCCGATATCAGGACGAATCCGACGGCCAATTATGGCTCTCGTCATTTTCCGGACGGTTTCGTTCCGCCACCACGAATGAATCCATGCCCGTCACAATTCAGTACACCTTTCTGATTTCCTTTCCCAACGCTAAGGTTGTGATTGCTCCACCACCCAAACCAAATCCCTAAAGCCCCCGCAAAAACCGCTTCACCTCCCCGTGGTTCCCGAGGAGGTGGAAGTAGAGGTAGCCCTTGTGGGCGGTGAAGACGAGGCGCTGGTGGAGATTCCTCCGGCACTCGTAGACGCCCGGCAACAGATCGCGGATGCCCGTTCCGGCGTGGAGATGCGGCTGGCCGAAACTTCGGCGGACTTCCTGGATCAGGTCGCCCAGTTCTTTGCGATCCCGCTTGTCCAGCTCGTAGAGCTGGTCGAGGAGGCCGGGATCAATCTCGATCCGCAAGGAGGGTTTCAATGTCGCCCCGGAAGGTTTTGGACTTCTTCGCGCGCACGGCTTTCACGGCCCGCGCATGCAGCTTGCTGGCGATCTTTTTTCCTTCGGCGGGCGTGATGCCGTACTCCTTCTCCGCATAGTCGCGGGAGAGGACCTCGACGGGTCGGAGAGCGACGATCTTTCCCC
>CAISZB010000280.1 GCA_903889845.1 uncultured Verrucomicrobium sp.
ATCGGTGCGGCCACCGAGACCGAGCTGAAGGAAAAGAAGGCCCGCGTCGAGGACGCCCTCCACGCCACCCGCGCGGCGGTCGAGGAAGGGATCGTCCCCGGAGGCGGTGTCGCCCTGATCCGCGCCCAGAAGGCCCTCGAGAAGCTCGAAGTCTCCGGTGACGAGGCGATCGGCGTCGCGATCATCCGTCGCGCCGTCGAGGCCCCGCTCCGCACGCTCGTCACGAACGGCGGCGGCGAAGGCAACGTTGTCGTCAACGAGGTCCGCAACCGCAAGGGTGCCCAGGGCTACAACGTCGCGACCGGCGAATACGTCGACCTCCTCGAGGCCGGCGTCGTCGATCCGACGAAGGTGACCCGCTCCGCCCTCCAGAACGCCGCGTCGATCGCCGGCCTCCTCCTCACCACGGAAGCCGTCATCACCGAGCTGCCGGAGAAGGAGAAGCCCGCCGCTCCCGCCCCCGGCGGCATGGAATACTAATTCCTTCTAGGAATTGATTCCCCGCAAAGGGCGTGCCGGTTTGCAAACCGGCACGCCCGATGCTACAGATAAGAAAAAGAAAACGTCCCAAGAGTTTCAATACGATGAGCGAACATTCCTGCGGTTCCGGCTGCGGTTGCGGCCCGAAGATTGCCTCCACGGTGAAGCCGAGCGGAGAGAAGACCACGCCAAAGCCTGCCGGGATTCAGAACGGCAAAGGCTCCGGCCCCCGCAACATCAGCAAGAAATTCCTCTCCAATTACGAGGGGATCCGCTGGGAATCGGCCGGGAAGAAGCGGAAGGAAGGGTCGAAGTTCGTCAAAGTCTATTAGGCTTTTCCCCTTTTCCCAAATCCCTGAAAAACGCCGCAGGCGCCCACGCGCCCCGGCGTTTTTTCTTTTCCGCCGCCGGGGCGGATGAAAGCATCGGGGGATGGAACACGTGAAGGACGGGTTGGCGGCATCGCTTCAGCCCCATGTCGATGCCGGAACTTTCGCGGGAGCGGTCGTGGCCGTCGCCGACCGGGAGAAGATCCTGGCCGTGGAGACCGTCGGTTTCGCCGACCTCGGGACGAAGGCGCCGATGCGGCCCGACACCTTTTTCTGGATCGCCTCGATGACGAAGCCGGTCGCCGCCGCCGCCTTCATGGTCCTGGTCGACGAGGGGCGCGCCAGCGTCGAGGACCGCGTAGACAAGTACATTCCCGGCTTTGCCGACCTGAAGGTCCTCCGCGCCGACGGCAGTCTGGAGCCGCTCCGCCGCCCGATCCTCGTCCGGGACGTCCTTTCCCACACCAGCGGCCTCCGTTTCCTCAACACGCAGGACAAGCAGGTCATCGATTCGGTGCCGCTGCGGACGTCGATCGAGCACAACCTCCTCGAACCGCTCCTCTCCCAGCCGGGGACGACTTACAGTTATTCCAACGAGGGGATCGACACGGCGGGGCGGATCATCGAGATCGTCACCGGCCAGTCCTTCGAGGCCTTCGTTCAGGAGCGGTTCCTCACCCCCCTCGGGATGACCGACACGACGTTCTTTCCCGACGCTTCCCAGTTGCGTCGTCTGGCCAAGATCTACCGCCGCCGGGAAGACGGGACGGGCTTGGAGGAGATGGAGCGGATCTCCCAGATGACCTACCCGCTCGACGGTCCGGGCCGCCATGCGGCGCCGGGGGGCGGTCTCTTTTCCTCGGTCCGGGACGTCGTCCGCTTCTGCCAGATGCTCCTCAACGGGGGGACCTTCGAGGGGCGGACCTACCTGAGTCCCGCCTCGGTGCGGCAGATGACGGTCAAGCAGACCGGGGCCGAGGTCGCGGAGAATTACGGCTTCGGGTGCAGCGCCTCGGACGGCAAGACCTACGGGCACGGCGGCGCGTTGAAGACGGGGATGAATATCGACCACGAGCAGATCCGCGTTTTCCTGACGCACTATGCGGGCGCGCTCGATCCCGATCCGGCCGCCGTCTTCGCCGAGGCGGCACGCCGTCTCTATCCGGGGGCCGGGGCTGTTGCGGTGAAGATGGAGGGGACGAGTTCGCTCCGGCGCTGAACGGCCCAATAGGACCGAAAGGACCGCTCAGGCCTTCTTCTTCTCCGTATCCTCCCACCGCAGCGGGAGGCGGATGAGGAATGTCGTTCCCTTCCCCATCTCGGACTCGAAGGTGATCGAGCCGCCGTGCTTGTCGACGATGACGGAGTGGGCGATGGCGAGGCCCTGGCCGGTTCCCTTGCCGACCTGCTTCGTGGTGAAGAAGGGGTCGAAGATTTTTCCCCGGATCGCCTCGGGGATGCCGGCGCCGGTGTCGGTGATCCGGACCTCGGCCCAGGCCTTGTCGGCGGAGGTCCGGGTCGAGACGGTGATGAGGCCCTTCCCGCCGGGGAGCTTCGCGGCGACGTCGCCGATGGCGTGGGCGGCGTTGACGATGAGGTTGAGGACGACCTGGTTGACCTCGCCGATCCGGCAGGGGACGGCGGGGAGGGCGTCGTCGAACTCGGTCGCGAGGTCGGCGACGTATTTCCACTCGTTCCGGGCGATCGTGACGGTGCTCTCGACGGCCC
>CAISZB010000281.1 GCA_903889845.1 uncultured Verrucomicrobium sp.
GATACGCTCGAGTGACTGGAGTTCAGACGTGGCTCTTCCGATCTGTCCACCGACAATGGTCAAAACTGGGCGGTCGACCTCGGCTATCGTCTTCTCCACCGCAAACCGGCCCTGTTCCAATTCGTCAATCGAGGCCAGCAACCGCCGCGCATTGGCCGGGGAGCGGAGCAGATGGGCGGTCGCCTCCAGGGCATCGTATTCCTCCAGGGACATCATGACGACGGCCTGGTTCCGGTTCCGGGTGATGATGACGGGATCGCTGTTCTTGCAGACCTGATCCATCGTTTTCGCCAGGTTCTCCCGCGCCGCCGTGTAGGTGATCGCCGTCATATGGACAGGATCATGGACATGTTCCGTCCCGAAGTCAATCCGCCTCCCGCAGCAGTTCCACCTGCTCCCGCATGTCGGCCAGCTGTTCCTGCCAATAGCGTTCCGTGCCGAAGTACTCGAAGCGGCGGGGGAAGGCCGGGTCGCTCCACCGCTTCGCGATCCACGCGCTGAAGTGGATGTAGCGCAGCGCGCGGAGCACCTCGATCAGGCGGAGGCTGCCGCGGTCGAAGTCGCACATCTCCGCGTAGCCGCGCAGGAGGTGCTCCCGCCGCTCGACCGATTCCTCGTCCCGGCCCGGGACGATCAGCCAGACGTCCTGCACCGGCGGGCCGACCACCATGTCATCGAAGTCGAGCCAGAACGGGCCGTCGTGGGGCGGGCTGTCGGCCCAGAGGAGGTTCCCCAGGTGGCAATCGCCGTGGATGCGCTGGAGGGCGATGCCCTCGAAGAGTTCCTCCGCCCGGCCGCAGACTTCCTCGGCGGCGGCGACGTAGGGCTCCTCCAGCCGCTCCGGGATCGCCTCGGTCTCCAGCAGGAAATCGAGGTTCATGTAGCCGTAGACCTCCGGCGTGAGGCGGAGGCGGTGCGGGGCGTCGGCCATCGCGCCGACGTTGTGCATTCGGCCCAGTTGCCGCCCGACGCGGACCAGCTGCGTCTCGTCCATCTCGTCCGGGTGCCGCCCGCCGACCTTCGGAAAGACGGTGAAGAAGAGATTCGGCGCCCCCGGCACCGAGTCGAGGGTCTGCGTCCCGTCCTGGCCCTTCCCTTTCGCGAAAGGGAGCGGGGCGACGACCGGGACGTCGGCCTCCTTCAGGTCGAGGAGGAAGCGGTGCTCCTCCTCGATCTGCTCCCGGCTCCAGCGGCCCGGGCGGTAGAACTTCAGGATGCGGGCCTTTTCACTCCGGCTCCGGAGGGCGCTCTCGTCGGGGACCTCGATCTCCACCTCCCAGACGCGGTTCTCCATGCTGTTCATCTGCATGACGCGGCCCGTGCAGCGGACGCCGGTCCGCTCCGCCGCGGCCAGGATGCGGTCGGGCGTCAGGTCGTAGAAAAACTCGGTCTCCCGGTCGCCCCAGGCGGAGGCGGCGTCGGCGACCGGGGCGGCGGTCGCGGGTGCCTCTTTCGGTGCCCCGCTCTTTTTGACTTTCTTGCCCGTTTCGGTCTTCTCGGTCTTTTTAATCTTTGGGCGAGCCATGAATCGAGAGTCGCCCCCGCCCCCCCGTTGTCAATGGACAAGAAGCCGGAGCCGGGGCCCCTCTTTTTCTTGTCATTTATGCTAACGTTGGCATCTTTGACGAAAAAGCCACTCCTGCCCATGCCTGCCTCCCCCATCTTCGACCTTTTTGACCTGAAAGATCGCGTCTACCTCGTCACCGGCGCCACCGGCGCGCTGGCCGGTTCCGCCGCCGATTACCTCGCCGCGCAGGGCGCGCGCGTTGTATACCTGGGGCGCAGCGCGGAGAAGCTGGACGCCGCCCTCGTCCGCTGCCGCGCGGCGGCACCTGATGCCCAGGTCTTCGCCGCCGTCGCCGACGTCCTCGACCGGGAAGCCCTGGAACGGGCGCGGGACGCGATCCTGGCGAAATGGGGCCGGATCGACGGCCTCCTCAACGGCGCGGGCGGGAACATGCCGGGCGCGACGATCACCCCGGACAAGAGCTTCGCCGACCTCGACTTCGAGGCCTTCAGTCAGGTCATCGACCTCAATCTCCACGGCACCGTCCTCCCCACGCTGGTCTTCCTCCCGGCGATGATCGCGGCAAAGCGCGGGGCCATCGTCAACTTCTCCTCGGCGGCCTCCGCGCAGGCCCTCACCCGCGTCGTCGGCTACTCGGCGGCGAAGGCGGCGGTCGACAACTTCACCCGCTGGCTGGCCGTCGACGCCGCGCGGCGGACCGGGGGGGCCGTCCGCGTCAACGCCGTCCTGCCCGGCTTCTTCCTCGGCGACCAGAACCGCCGCCTCCTCCTGAACGAGGACGGCACCCTCACCGACCGGGGCCGCACCATCCAGCAGAAGACCCCCTTCGGCCGCTTCGGCAGCAAGGAGGAACTTCACGGCGCGATCCACTACCTCCTGGCCGACGCCTCCCGATTCGTCACCGGGACCGTCCTCGCCGTCGATGGCGGGTTCGGCGCCTTTTCGGGAGTTTAATTCAGGAGTTTAAAAAGCATGAACTTCACCGCCCCCGATCTGTTCCTGCCCGAGGAAGGCTTCCGCTGGTACGGCCCCGGCGATCCGGTCCCCCTCGCCCACATCCGCCAGACGGGAGCCGCCTCCGTCTTCACCTCCCTCCACCAGATCCCCTACGGGGAGGCCTGGCCGCGCGAGGCGATCCGGGAACGAAAAGAGGCCCTGGCCGCCGCGGGCCTGCGCTGGTCGGCGGTCGAGTCGGTCCCCGTCCACGAGGAAATCAAGACAGGCCGGGGCGATCTCCCTCGCCTCTTCCGCAACTATGCGGAGAGCCTCCGCCACCTCGCCGCCGAGGAGATTGGCGTCGTGATCTACAACTTCATGCCGGTCCTCGACTGGGTCCGCTCCGACATGCGCTACGTCCTCCCCGACGGTTCCGAATGCCTCCGGTTCGACCCGGTCCGCTTCGCCGCCTTCGAGATCGAGGCCCTGCGCCGCCCCGGCGCCGAGGCCGACTACACCCCCGCCCAGGTGGAACAGGCCGCCGCGTGGTGGCGCAGTCTGAACGAAGCCGAACGGGAAACCTACGTCGCCTCCATCATCGACGTCTTCCCCGGCTGCAAGCTCGGCCTCACCCTCGACGACATCCGGGCGATGTTGGCGAAGTATCAGGACATCGACCGCGATGCGCTGCGGAAAAACCACGCCCGCTTCCTGGAAGCCGTCGTCCCCGTCGCGGAGGAGGTCGGTATCCGCCTCGCCGTCCATCCCGACGATCCCCCCTACCCCATCCTGGGCCTGCCCCGGATCGTCTCGACCGCCGACGACGTCGCCGCCTTTCTCCGCGCCGTCGAGAGCCCGGCCAACGGCCTCTGCTTCTGCACCGGCTCCTTCAGCGCGCGGCCCGACAACGACCTCCCCGCGATGTTCGCCCGCTTCGCCGACCGCGTCCACGCCGTCCACCTCCGCAGCACGCAGCGCCTCCCCGACGGCTCCTTCTTCGAGGCCGATCACCTGGCCGGATCGGTCGACATGCCCGCCGTGGTCCGCGCCCTCCTCGACGAGCAGGACCGCCGCCGCGCCGCGGGGCGCGCCGACTGGCGCCTCCCCTTCCGCCCCGACCACGGCCACACGATGATGGACGACCTCGCGAAAGCGGAGACGCTCATCCCCGGCTACGCCTGCATCGGACGGATGCGCGGCCTCGCCGAACTGCGGGGACTGATGCTCGGCCTCCGCCACGCGGAGAGGCTCTAATTAAATTGTGGGGAAGGGGGGCGGGTGGGTGGGTGCGGCCCTTCGGGACCGGGGAGCGGACCCGTGATGGTCGCGCCGGACGCGCGGTGGAGGCTATTCTTCTCCCGAGGCGCAACCTCGGCTGAATCCCCGAATCTCCGAGGGTACGTACGGCGTGGGGAGACAGTACCAAAACGCCCAGACTCCTATAGGGAGAGGGAGAAGGCCGCTTCGGTTCCGAAAC